>JBQCCU010000366.1:0-10222 GCA_051961935.1 Amnibacterium sp.
TCGGCGCGCACTCGCTCGAGGAGCTGACGCCCGCGCACGTCACCCAGCTCGAACGCCTCGTCCCCCGCCCGCGCGCCTAGCGAGCACCGCGCGGACCAGCGAGCAGGCCGCAGCGTGCTCGCCGGTCCGTACGGCGCTTCATAGGGCCCTCATAGGGAGGCCGGAAGCGCCGGGCGCCGCCGCGTGTTGGACTGGATGCAGGCGGATCCCCCGACCTGCGGAAGGAACCCATGCCTCACCGGCACCACAACGGCCTGAAGACCGCGGCGCTCTTCGGGCTCCTCGGCGCCGTCGTGCTCGGCGCGAGCTACCTCCTGTTCGGCCGCAATCCGGCCGCCCTCACCGTCGGCCTCGTCCTCGCGCTCGCCCTCAACCTCGGCTCCTACTGGTTCAGCGACACGGTCGCGATCCGCGCGATGCGGGCCACGCCCGTCACCGAGGCCGAGCAGCCGGCGATGTACCGGATCGTGCGCGAGCTCTCCGCCCGGGCCGGCCAGCCCATGCCGAGGCTCTACGTCTCCCCCACGCTCGCCCCGAACGCGTTCGCGACCGGCCGGAACCCGGAGCACGCGGCCGTCTGCGCCACGGAGGGGATCCTGCAGCTGCTGGACGAGCGGGAGCTGCGCGGTGTGCTCGGCCACGAGCTCATGCACGTGTACAACCGCGACATCCTCACCTCATCGGTGGCGGCGGCCCTCAGCTCGGTGATCACCTACCTGGCCTACGGCGCGATGCTGTTCGGCGGCGGGAACGATCGCGAGAACCGGGGCGGCGGCGCGGGCGCGCTGCTCATGCTGATCCTCGGCCCGATCGCGGCGAGCATCGTGCAGCTCGCGATCAGCCGCACGCGGGAGTACGACGCGGACGAGGACGGCTCGGCGCTCACCGGCGACCCGCTCGCCCTCGCGTCCGCCCTGCGCAAGCTCGAGTACGGCACCCAGCGGTACCCGCTGGCGCCCGACCCGCAGCTGCGCAGCACCAGCCATCTGATGATCGCGAACCCGTTCCGCGCGCAGGACGTCGGCACCCTCTTCTCGACCCACCCGCCGATGCGGGCGCGCATCGAGCGGCTCGAGGCGATGGCGGCCGCACCCCGCGGCTGACCGCGCCGCGCCCTAGGATCGTCCGACCGCGCCGGCGTCGCTGCCGGCGGAGCACGGAAGGACGTGGCGACGTGGCGGACGAGCCGGCCGGGGTCCAGACCGGGGTCCGGGTCGCGGACTTCTCCCGCGTGCTCGCCGGCCCGTACGCCACGATGATGCTGGCCGACTTCGGCGCCGACGTCGTGAAGATCGAGGGCCCGGCCGGGGACGAGACGAGGTCGTGGCGGCCGCCTGCCGACGCATCCGGCGGCGCCACGTACTTCGCCTCCGTCAACCGCAACAAGCGCGCGGTGGTGTGCGACCTCCGCGGGCCCGGCCTCGCGACGGCCTCCGAGCTCGCCCGGACCGCCGACGTCGTCGTCGAGAACTTCCGGCCCGGCGTGATGGACGCCTTCGGGCTCGGCTACGACCGGCTCGCCGGGATGAACCCGCGGCTGATCTACTGCTCGATCACCGGCTTCGGGCCGGGCGGCGGCGCGGACCTGCCCGGCTACGACCTCGTCGTGCAGGCGCTCGGCGGCCTGATGAGCGTCACCGGGGAGCCGGACGGGCAGCCCGCGAAGGTGGGCGTCGCGCTCGTCGACGTGCTCACCGGCCTCAACGCGTTCAGCGCGATCCTGCTGGCGCTCCGCCGGCGCGAGCAGGCCCCCGGCCCCCAGCGGATCGAGGTGGACCTGCTGTCCTCGCTCCTCGCGGGGCTCACCAACGTCGCCGCCGCGACGCTCACGACCGGGGCCGATCCGGTTCGGATGGGGAACGCCCACGCCAGCATCGCCCCGTACGAGACCTTCGAGGCCGCCGACCGGACGATCGCGATCGCGGTCGGCAACGACCGGCAGTTCGCGGCGCTCGCCCGCGTCGTCGGGCGCCCGGAGCTCGCGAGCGACGCCCGCTTCGCCGACAACCCGGCCCGGGTCCGGAACCGGGAAGCCCTGCACGCGGTCCTCGAGCGGCGCCTGCGCTCGCGGCCCGCGCGGGCGTGGCAGGACGCGCTGACCGCCGCGCGCGTGCCCGCGGGCGTAGTGAACACGGTGTCCGAGGCCTTCGCGCTCGCCGAGCGGCTGGGCCTCGGGATGGTCGCCGGGACCGCGGGATCGGGCGCGCAGGCGGCCGACCCGATCCGCCTCTCGAGCGCCCCGGCCGCCTACCGGAGCGCGCCGCCCGCGCTCGGCAGGGGCGACCCCGTCTGGCGCGACGGCCCCCGGGACGGGGACTGACGCGCGCGGGTCTGGACGGACCCTGGACGCGCGCTCCCCGCGATTCCTATGATCACGCCAACGCTCGAGGATGAGCCCCCGCACGGAGGAGACCCGGGCGATCCGGCACGAGCCGGCGAGGGAAGGATCTCCTGTTGACCGCGCGCACGCCCACGGCCCCCGACGACCAGTCCGAGGAGCACGCCCGTCTCGTCGGGCTCGGCTACCGGCCGGAGCTGCGCCGGGTGCTCGGCCTCTTCGACAACTTCAGCATCGCGTTCGCGTACCTGTCGCCGATGGTCGGCGTCTACTCGCTGTTCGTCCTCGGCGCGGGCGCGGCGGGTCCGGCCTACATCTGGCTGATGATCCCGGTCGTCGCGTTCATGCTGCTCGTCGCACTGGTCTTCGGCGAGCTCGGCAGCCACTACCCGCTCGCGGGCGCGCTGTACCAGTACGCGAAGCGGAGCGTGAACCCCGCCTACGGCTGGTGGGTGGGCTGGATCTACGGGCTCGCGCTGCTCGTCACGGTGGCGAGCGTCGACACCGGGATCGTCGGCTACCTCTCGGCCCTGCTGAACGACCTGTTCGGGCTGCAGCTCGACGCCACGAACCACGCCGTGATCCTCGTCGTCACGGTGGCGCTGATCGCGGTGCAGACGGTCTTCAACACCGTCGGCGCGAAGGCCATGGGCTACATCAGCCGCATGGGGGTGTACGTCGAGACCATCGGCACCTTCGGCGTCGCGATCGCCCTCGCCATCGTGGGCTTCCACCACGGGCTCGACTTCCTCTTCACGTCGCACGGCGCGGAGACGGCGAGGTCGAACACCCTCGGCGTCGACTTCGGCGGGTCCTGGGCGGCCGCGGCGCTGGTCGCCGTGCTGGCGCACAGCTACATCTTCTACGGCTTCGAATCGGCGGGGGACATCGCCGAGGAGACGAAGAACGCCTCCCGCCACGTGCCGCGGGCGATGCGCTCCGCGCTGCTCTACGGCGGCATCGCCTCCTTCGTGCTCGTCGCTGGCCTGATCCTCGCGACGCCGGCCACCCCGAAGGGCTACGCGTCGGCGATCTCCTTCGCGGGCGGCGTGCCCGTGATCCTCGCGGCGCTGCCGCAGTGGCTGCAGGACGTCTTCCTGCTCGTGGTCTGCATCGCCTTCTTCTCCTGCGGCACGGCCGTGCAGGGCGCGGGCTCCCGCCTGCTGTTCTCCTACGCCCGCGACCGCCAGCTGCCGGCGAGCGGCTGGATGCGCCGCGTGTCCCACCGGTTCCAGACGCCCGCGAACGCACTGCTCGTCGCCGGCGTCGTGCCCGTGCTGTTCACCCTCCTCGTGAACGTCAACCCGAGCAAGGACGTCCACATCCTCTGGTTCGTCTTCCCCGCCGGCATCAACGCTCTGACTGCGCTCGTCTCGTTCGGCGTCTCGGGGATCTACCTGTCGTTCCTGCTGACGGTGATCGGGTCGATGATCGCCCGGGCGCGCGGGTGGCAGCCGGCCGGCGCGTTCCGCCTCGGCCGCTGGGGCTGGCCGGTCAGCATCGCCGCGGCCGCGTACCTGGCGGTGATGCTGATCGACATCGTGGCGCCGACGGGGCTCACGAGCCCCCGCGGGGCGCTCTTCAACCTCGACTGGATCACCCTCGTGGTCATGATCGTGCTGCTCGCGATCGGCGCGGTCTACTTCCTGATCGCTCGGCCCGACCGGCGCGGTGGCGGCGAGTCCCTCACCGAGGAGGCCGTGCTGGCGGAGGCGCCCCGATAGGGTTCCTGTCGCGATGAGCGGACCCGGCGCAGCCCCCACCGGTCCGCGCCGGCTGATCGCGCTGCTCTCGGCGCTGCGTCCCGACCTGTCGCCGCTGAAGGCCTCCCGGGACTACCGGCGGCTCTACGCCTCGAGCGCGGTGAGCCTGCTCGGCTCGATGGTCACCGCGGTCGCGGCCCCCGTGCAGCTGAAGGTGCTGACGGGCTCGACGGTCGCCGTCGGCCTGGTCGGCATCGCCGAGCTCGTCCCCACGGTCGTGCTCGGGCTCTGGGGCGGCGCGGTCGCCGACGTGCACGACCGCAAGCGGGTGCTCGTGATCACCGAGGCGATCGCCCTGCTCGCGGCGCTCGCCCTCGTCGGCAACGCCCTGCTGCCCTCCCCCTCCATCGCCGCGATCTACGTGGCCGCGGCGGGGGCCGCCGGTGCGTCCGCGGTGCAGCGGCCGAGTGCCGAGGCGATGCTCGCCCGCCTGATCCCACGCGAGCAGCAGGCCGCCGCGGCGGCGCTGCTCGGCCTGCAGGGCAACTTCGGCATGATCCTCGGCCCGGCGCTCGGCGGCGTGCTCGCCGCGGTGAGCCTGCCCGCGGCGTACGCGGTGAATGTGGCGACGTTCCTCGTGTCGATCCTGCTGATGCTCACCGTGACGCGGATGCGGGCCGAGGGCGGCGCCGACCCCGTCTCCCTGCGCGGCATCGGTGAGGGCCTGCGGTACGCCGCCCGCCGCCGCGACCTGCTCGGCACCTACCTCGTCGACATCGCCGCGATGGCGTTCGCGATGCCGGAGGCCCTCTACCCCTTCCTCGCCGACGAGCTGCACGCCTCGAGCGCCCTCGGCCTCCTCTACGCGGCCGGCGCGATCGGCAGCGGGATCGTCACCCTCACGGGGGGCTGGATGACGCGCGTGCAGCGCCACGGCCGCGCGATCGTGCTCGCGGCCGCCTGCTGGGGGGCCGCGATCGCCCTCGCGGGGGTGGCGCCCGGGCTGCTGCTCACGGTCCTCTGCCTCATGGTCGCGGGCGGCGCGGACATGGTCTCCGGGGTGTTCCGCGACGCGATCTGGAACAGCACCATCCCCGATGCGCTCCGCGGCCGGCTCGCGGGCATCGAGCTGCTGTCCTACTCGACCGGCCCGACCCTCGGGAACGCGAGGGCCGGGCTCATGGCCCGGTTCACGGGGGTGCGCGGCGCGATCCTCGGCGGCGGCCTGCTCTGCATGGCCGGCGTCGCGGTCGCGGCGAGCGCCCTGCCGGCGCTCTGGCGGCAGCACGCCGACGACCCGGTGCCGGAGCCCGCCTGAGAGCCGGACTGGGGGCAGTGCCCCGACAACGACGACGCCCCGGCCCGCGGGGTGCGGGCCGGGGCGTCCGGCTGGGGGGTCGGAGGGGCTAGACGCGGGCGCCGCGGCGTCCCTTGATGGCGAGCCAGATCAGCAGCACGATGATCGCGCCGATGATCGACCCGATGATCCCGGACGGCTGGAGGAAGCCGCCGCTCGGATCGGCGTGGAAGATCAGGAAGCCGAGGAACCCGCCGACGAACGACCCGATGATCCCCAGGATGATCGTCGCGAGGATGCTCATGTGCTGCCGTCCGGGGACGATCAGCCGGGCGATCGCGCCCGCGATGAGGCCGATGACGATGAGCACGATGACGGACCAGAGCCAGGCCATGACGTTCTCCTTGTGTCGCGCACGAAGGCCCGTGCGAGGCAGCCACCCGGATGTCGGGGGCGTGCCTACTCGACCACCTGCCGGGCACCTGCAACGGTTCCTTCGGCCTCTTCCCATCGATGTATCAGTGGTCACACACCGGTCTGTACCCCATGCGGGGGCGGCTGCCTGCCGTATCCCGCGCCCGGCATGCGCGAGGCTGAGCGCATGAGCGATCCGGTCTTCGGCGGCCTGGCACGGCCACAGGTGAGCGCCGGCGAGGCCCGCGACCTCGCGGCGCGGCTCTTCGGCGCGGACGGTGCGATCACGGAGCTCGGCAGCCAGCAGGACCGCAACTTCCTGCTCGACGGGGCCGGCGGTCGGCACCTCCTCAAGATCGGCAACGCCGCCTTCTCCCGCAGCGAGGCCGAGGCGCAGAACGCGGCGATGCGGGCCGTCGCGGCGGCAGGCATCCCGTGCCCGGTGCCGGTGGCCGCGCGCGACGGCGCGGACCTGGTGGAGGCCGAGGTGGGCGGGGCGACCTCCGTCGTCCGGCTGCTCACCTTCGTCGACGGCACCCCCCTGATCGACTTCCGCTTCCTCGCCTGCCCCGTCGCGGCGGCGCTCGGCGACACCGTCGGGCGCGTCTCGCAGGCGCTCGCGCCGCTCACCGGAGCAGGCTTCGCGCGGCGGCTGAAGTGGGACCTCCGGCATGCGCAGCGCGTGGTGGCGGACCTGCTCCCCTTCGTCGCGGACCCGGAGCGGCGCCGCGCGGTCGCGGAGGCGACCGACGTCGCGGCCGCCGCCCTCGCACCGCTGCAGGGACGGCTGCCCCTCCAGGTGATCCACGGGGACCTGACGGACGACAACGCGGTGGCGCGCCGCGGCGCGGACGGGCGGCCCGAGCTCGCGGGCGTGATCGACTTCGGCGACGCGGCGCTCGGCTGGCGGGTCGCGGAGCTCGCGATCGCCTGCAGCTGCCTCTTCCACCACGAGCCGGGCGATCCGCTCGCCGTGGTGCCGGTGATCGCCGCCTTCGACGCCCGCGTGCCGCTCACCGACGACGAGATCGCGGCGCTCTGGCCCTTGCTCGTGCTGCGGGGGGCGACCCTCGTCGTCTCCGGCGAGCAGCAGGTGGCCATCGATCCCGGCAACGACTACGCCGACAGCGCCCGGGAGCGCGAGTGGCGGATGTTCGCCGTGCCGGCGGCGTTCGACGCCCGCGTGGCGACCGCCGCGATCCGCGAGGCGCTCGGCCGGCCGGCCGAGCGGGCACCGGCGGTGCCGGCGGCACGACCGATGCTCGATGCGGCGCCCGCGGTCGTGGATCTCGGCTGGTCGAGCCGGGAGCTGCGGCACGGCGAGTGGCTGGCCGACCCGCTCGGCGCCGAGGGGCGACTCCTCGCCGAGGCGGCGGCCGGCGCCGGCGCGGCGGCCGCGCGGTACGGGGCGTCCCGCCTGACGCGCAGCGGCGAGGCCGCACTGACCGCCCCCGCGAACGTCGCGCTGGGCGTCGAGCTGCGGGTCGCGTCGCCGTCACCCGCGCGCGCACCGTTCGCGGGACGCCTGACGCACACCGAGGCCGGCGCGGTGCTCGCGACGGACGCGCTCGAGCTCCGCCTCGACGGGCTGTCCGGCGCCGGTGACGGCCCCGTCGCGGCCGGCGACCCGATCGGCACGATCGAGCGACACCTCTGGGTCCAGCTGGTCGACCGCCGCGACCTCGTGCACGAGCCGCCCCGCTTCGTGCCGGCCGCCGAGGCCGCGGCCTGGCGGGCGCGGTGCCCGGATCCGTCCGCGCTGCTCGGCCTCCCATCGGTCGCCCCGGCCGAGGCGCCCGCCGCGGTGCTCCGGCGGCGGGAGGGCAGCTACTCCACGCTCCAGTCGCACTACTACGCCGCCCCGCCGCGGATCGAGCGCGGCTGGCGCGAGCTCCTGATCGACACCGACGGCCGGCACCTCGTCGACATGGTGAACAACGTGACGGCGCTCGGCCACGGCCATCCGCGCATCGCGGCCGCCGCCGCCGACCAGTGGTCGATGCTGAACACGAACTCGCGCTTCCACTACGGGGCGGTCGCCGAGCTGAGCGAGCGCCTCCTCGCCACGCTGCCACCCGCGTTCGACACGGTGCTGCTCGTGAACAGCGGCAGCGAGGCGGTCGACCTCGCGCTGCGGCTGGCCAGGGCGTTCACCGGGCGCCCCGACGTGCTCTGCGTGCACGAGTCGTACCACGGCTGGACGCTCGCCTCCGACGCCGTCTCCACAGCCCTCTCCGACAACCCGCTCGCCGGCTCGACGCGGCCCGGCTGGGTGCACGTGGTCGACGCCCCGAACGCCTACCGGGGCCGGTACCGCGGGCCGGACGCCGGCGGGCGCTACGCGGCGGACGCGGTGGCCGAGATCGACCGGCTCGCCACGGCAGGCACCCCGCTCGGCGCGTTCATCGCGGAGCCGCGGAACGGCAACGCGGGCGCGATCGAGGTGCCGCCCGGCTACCTCCGGGAGGTGCACGCCGCGATCCGCCGGCACGGCGGCATCTGCATCGACGACGAGGTGCAGGTCGGCTACGGCCGGCAGGGCGACGTCTTCTGGGGCTACGAGCAGCACGAGGGCGTGCTGCCGGACGTGCTCACGGTCGCGAAGGCGATGGGGAACGGCCATCCGCTCGGCGCGGTGATCACCCGCCGGGAGATCGCCGACGCGCTCGCGACCCAGGGCTCCTTCTTCTCCTCCGCCGGCGGCAGCACGCTCTCGGCGCGGATCGGGGTGGAGGTGCTCGCGGTCATGGCCGACGAGGGGCTGCAGGCGCACGCCGCCCGGATCGGCGCGCACCTCACGCGCCGGCTCACGTCGCTGGGGGCGCGGCAACCGATGATCGGCGCGCTGCACGGGCGGGGCCTCTACCAGGGCGTCGAGCTCGTGCGGGACCGGTCCACCCTCGAGCCCGCCACCCTCGAGACGCCGCTGATCTGCGACCGGATGCTGGCCCTCGGCGTGATCGTGCAGCCGACCGGCGACCGGCAGAACGTGCTCAAGGTGAAGCCGCCGCTGCCCATCTCCGAGGCGAGCGCCGACCTGTTCGTCGACGCGCTCGAGACGGTGCTCGAGGAGGGCTGGTGACCGTCAGCGCGGCTCGTCGCGGGCCGCGTCGAGCTGGGCGAGCACGTGCTCGACCGCCGCGAGCACCGAGCCGTGGAGCATCCAGAGATCGGGACGGCCGCGCGGGTCGACGTCGAGCAGGCGCAGCTCGGTGAGCACGGCGCGGGTCTCCCGCACCGCCTCGAGCGTGCGGCCGAGCGCCGCCTCCCGCTCGCTCGGCCGGCGATCCGCCGCGCCCGCGTAGTCGCCGTAGGCCCGGAGGGCTCCGGCGATGTCGTCGAGCACGACGGCGAAGGCGCCCCGCACCTCCCCGGCGCTCGGACCGGGCGCGCCGGACGGCGCCGGTTCCTGCGCACCGATCACCACGAGCAGGGCCCGCTCGGCGGCGAGGCAGCGGTCGAGGCGGGCGAGGCCCGCGCGGAGCACGGGGTCCAGCCGGGCGACGCCGAGCGCCCGCGGGTTCAGCCGGCGGGTCTCCTCGACCGCGCGGATCGCGAGCGAGGCCTCCACGACCTCGGACCCGATGTGCTCCGACCACGCCGTCCACGCCTCGAGCTCCTCCGGATGCGGCGGCCGCTCGCCCAAGGTGGAGGCGACCTCGTCGAGGAGCGCGGCCTCCGACCTCGCCACGCGCCGCACCGCGTCCGCCGCCGTGCGGTTCGGGATCGCGACCGGGGCGATCAGGCTGAAGAGGATCCCGACGGCCGTCCCGATCAGGGTGTTGACCACGCGCACCTGCGCGGCCTGGTCGTGGCTGGAGACCGCGAGGATGAGCATCGCGCTGATCGGCGTCTCGAGGGACTGCTCGCCGAGCCGCAGCAGCTTGGCGAGGGTGAGCGACGCGGCGATGACGAGCGCCAGGCTCCACCAGGACAGCCCGATCCAGGTCGAGACGGCCACGGCCACCAGCACACCGGTGAGCACCGCGCCGACCCGGACGACCCCCATCTGCAGCGTGCCGACCGTCGAGGCCTGCACCACGAGGAGCGCCGTCAGCGGCGCGGTGAGGTCGAGGGTGCCCGGCGTGACGAGCTCGGCGACGACGTACGCGACGACCGCGGCGACGGTGAGCCGCGTGATCTGCGACGCCTCCGGCCGAAGGAGCGACGGCACGTCCCGCCAGGAGGCGGGCGCCGACGGCCAGACGAGGTGCAGCAGGCGGCGGCCCCCTCCCGCCATCCGCGCAGCCATGCCGCAGGCTACAACGCGTCGATTCATCGCGCCGTTCCGGAGTTCTCGGCCGACACGCCGGGCCGGAGCGCTCAGTGACGGCGTGTCGCGCCGTTTCTCCGGAACGGCGCGATCGTCAGCGGTCGGCGTGCGCCGCGAGGAACCGGTACACCTCCGCGTCGTCGACGCCGGGGAAGGTGCCGGCCGGCAGGGGCGAGAGCAGGTGGGCGTGCAGCTTC
>JBQCCU010000367.1:0-7436 GCA_051961935.1 Amnibacterium sp.
TCCGCTTCGGCCACCGCGGCCGCGGTGACGTCGCCCTGCTCGTGCGCCTCGGCCACGAGCTGGGGTTCGAGGTCACGGTGCAGCGGCGGATCGAGACCGCCGCCCGCCGCGTGTCCTCCACCTGGATCCGCGAGCTGCTCGCCGCGGGCGCCATCGAGGAGGCGGCGAGCCTGCTCGGCCGGCCGCCCGCGGTCCGTGGGCTCGTCGTGCACGGCGCGCACCGCGGCCGCGAGCTCGGCTACCCGACCGCGAACCTCGCGCAGGAGTCCGACGGCATGATCCCGGCCGACGGCGTGTACGCGGGCCGCCTCGTCGACCGCACGGACGGGGGAGCGGACTACCCGGCCGCGATCTCGGTGGGCAGCAACCCGACCTTCGACGGGGTGCCGCCGAAGCAGGTCGAGGCGTACGTGCTCGACCGCACGCTGGACCTCTACGACCACGTCGTCGACGTGGTCTTCACCCACCGCATCCGTGGCCAGATCGCCTACGAGGGCATCGACCCGCTCATCGCGCAGATGGCCGTCGACGTGGCGCGGGTGCGCGAGCTCACGCGCTGAGCCCGCCGCCCGGCCTCAGTAGGAGGAGGCGTCCTCCGCGCCGGAGGCGCTGCCCGTCGCGACGAGGCGCTCGACGTCGGACAGGATCGTGTCCGACGCGCTCGTGCCGAACCGGTCGACCCCGATCGCCCGCATCGCGAGCAGGGTGTCGAGGCTGCGCACCCCGCCGGACGCCTTGATCCGCATGCGGTCGCCGACCGCGGCGCGCATCACCTCGAGGTCGTGCATCGTCGCGCCGCCGCCCGCGAAGCCGGTCGACGTCTTCACGAACGCCGCACCGGCCTCGAGCGCCGCGAGGCAGCCCGCCGTGATCATCGCGTCGTCGAGGAACACCGTCTCGAGGATCACCTTGACGACCGTCCCGGCCGCCTCGGCCACGACCGCCGCGATGTCGTCGCGGACCGCCTCGGTGTCCCCGGACCGCAGCCGCCCGATGTGGAGCACCATGTCGAGCTCGGACGCCCCGTCGTCGAGCGCGCGGCGGGCCTCGGCGACCTTCGCGGCGGTGGACGTGGTGCCGTGTGGGAAGCCGAGGACCGTGCCGGTCAGCACCCCCGTGCCGTCGAGGCGGGCCACGGAGCGGGGCACGTCGGAGGGGCGGACGCACACGGAGAACAGCCCCCACCGGGCGGCGGTGTCCAGGTCGGCGGCGACGGCCGGATCGGTCAGCTCCGGCTTCAGGATCGCGTGATCGATGAGCGCGGCGACGGATGCGACGGTGACGGTCTCGGTGTCCACGACCGGCAGCCTAGGCGCGCTTCGCGCCGCCGCCGTTTGTCCCCCCGGCTCGGGTGCCCGTACCCTGAACGGCGTGACCGACGCCCGATCCGCATCCACGCAGGACCAGGCCGGGACCACGGGTCCGGTCGTCTTCCTCGGTGACAGCCTCACCGAATCGGGCCGGTGGGACGAGTACTTCCCCGAGCTCGACACGGTGAACGCGGGCCGGTCGGGCGACACCACCGCCGACGTGGAGGACCGCCTCGCCGAGGTGATCGAGCGGCACCCCTCGGTCGTCGCCCTGATGGTCGGCACCAACGACTTCGGCCTGCGCGCCACCGTCGAGCAGGTCGTGCGCGGCACCGAGAACATCCTGTGGACCCTGCACCACCAGCTGCCCGACGCGCGGATCCTCGTCGTCTCCGTGCTGCCCCGCGAGCGGGAGCGGGCCGAGTGGATCCGCCAGGTGAACATCCACGTGCGGCAGTTCGCGCCGTCGGTGAAGGCGGAGTTCATCGACCTGTGGCCCGTGTTCGCGGAGGAGGACGGTGAGCTGAGCCCGCGGTTCACGAGCGACCGCGTCCACGTGAACGACGACGGGTACGCCGTCTGGGCGGACGCCCTCCGCCCCCACCTCGCCGGCGCCTGAGCCGAAGGGCGGTCGCCGTCGCGCGTCCCGCCCCCTAGACTGCGGACGCCCTGACCGGGCACCGCACTCGATGCCGCCCCGCGATGGCGGCAGGAGGATCCGCGAGACGACACGACCGCGAGGGGGAACGCCATGGCCGACGTGCGCTCGAAGCTGCTGCGACCCCTGCCCACGCCGTCCGCGCGGATCCGGGGACGGGCCGAGGTGGTCGTCCACGACGGGCTCCTCGCGCTGCTGAACCGCAGCGAGACCCCCGCCGAGGCCCAGGTCTCCGACCTCCTCTTCCTCGCCGCCGCGATCGAGGCGGCGGGCGTCGAGGTGCTGCTCATGCGGGACGACCTCGACCGGCCGATCCTGGTCGTCGACGAGACCGAGCGCGTCGCCGTGCAGCGCGCGCTCGTGAACGCCTGCGCCGAGGAGCCGTGCTACGCCATCCCGCTGAAGCGGGACCTCAGCCGCCGCGGCCGTCCCGTGCTGCTCGCCGACGGGGAGCTCGCGAGCCGCGACGAGCGGCTGCTCGCGATCGTCCGGCCGAGGATCGACGCGGCCGGCACCCTGCGGCTCGACCACGCCGTGCGCTTCGAGTTCTGGGTGAAGAGCGGCGCCGAGGTGCGGGTGCCCGCCCCGAACGCGCTGACCCGCCGCCGCTTCGTCCGCGAGGACATGCGCCTCGACGAGGTCGACCGCTACGGCCGCACCTGGCTCACGATGCGCGACATGTTCGCCGACCTCGTCTCCGAGGTGACCTTCCCGGTGGACATGGTCTTCTCCTGGGTCGACGGCACCGACAAGGAGTGGCAGCGCGCCCGCGCCCGTCGCATGGAGAGCTACGTCGTCGGCGAGGGCGACGACTCCGAGGCCCGCTACCGCCAGATCGACGAGCTGAAGTACGCGCTGCGGTCCGTGCACCAGAACCTGCCCTGGGTCCGCACCATCTACATCGCGACGGACTCGCCGGCGCCCGCCTGGCTCGCGGACCACCCGCGGGTGCGGATCGTGCGCAGCGAGGAGTTCTTCGCGGACCCGTCCGTGCTGCCGACCCACAACTCGCAGGCCGTCGAGTGCCAGCTGCACCACATCCCCGGGCTGTCGGAGCACTTCCTCTACTCGAACGACGACATGTTCATCGGGCGGCCGCTGCGACCCGGCGCGTTCTTCTCGCCCGGCGGCATCACCCGCTTCGTGGAGGCGGACCTCCGCATCGGCATCGGGGAGAACCATCCCCGGCGCAGCGGCTTCGAGAACTCCGCCCGCGTGAACCGGGCGCTGCTGAAGGAGCGCTTCGGCCGCGTGACGACCCGGCACCTCGAGCACACGGCCACGCCGCTGAACCGCACCGTGATCGAGCGGATGGAGCGGGAGTTCCCGGAGGAGTTCGCCCGCACGGCGGCGAGCCCCTTCCGCGCCGCGGACAACATCTCGGTGACGAACTCGCTGTACCACTACTACGGGCTGCTCACCGGCGCCGCGATCCAGAACACCGAGGCGAAGGCGCTCTACGTCGACACGACCACCCGGAAGGGCCTCGGGCTCCTCAAGCGACTGCTGAAGCGCCGCGACCAGGACTTCTTCTGCCTGAACGACGGCAGCTTCCCCGAGGTCGGCCCGGAGGAGCGCGCCCAGCGCGTGCGCTCGTTCCTCGAGCGGTACTACCCGCTGCCCGCTCCGTGGGAGGTGCCGGCGGAGGAGGTCACTCCGAGCGCGGCGGCAGGGTGATCGGGGAGGTCATCGCCTCGAGCTCGCGGTCGACCGCGTCGCGGCGGCGCTTCACCGGCTTCGTGCCGGACGCCGGGAACACGACGCCGTGCTCGGCGAGCACGGTCGCGCTGTCGGCCGCGGACGTGACCGAGAGGGTCCGCCCCGCGGCGATCGGCACGACCGAGTGGAGCACCGTGTCGTCGTACACGTGCACGAGGTTGTACGACTGGGCGCCGTCCTGGGGCCTCGTGCCCCGCGCCTCCGTCGTGAGGTCCTGCGTGTAGCAGGTCGCCGAGGCGACCGAGACCGGCACGCCCGCGAACATCCCGCTCGTGGAGAAGTGCAGGTGGCCCGCGAGGATGGCCCGCACGTCGCTGCCCTCGACCACCTCGGCGAGCTCCCGCTGCTCGCGCAGCTCCACGAGCACGGCGAGGTCCTGGATGCAGGGCAGCGGCGGGTGGTGCAGCGCGAGGATCGTCCCGTGCGGCGCCTTCTCGGCGAGCTCCTCCGCCAGCCAGTCGAGCTGCGCGCCGGACAGCGCGCCCCAGTGGAAGCCGGGCACCGACGTGTCCATCGTGATGATCCGCAGCCCGTGCACGTCGTACACCCGGTCGACGGGCTTGCCGCTGCCGACCTGGCCGAACAGCTCCCGGCGGAACGTGGCGCGGTCGTCGTGGTTGCCCATGCACCAGATGACCTTCGCGCCGAGCCGCCTGGCCGCCGGCTCGACGATCTCCCGCAGCGAGCGGTAGGCGTTCGCCTGCCCGAGGTCCGCGAGGTCGCCGGTGAAGACGATCGCCTCCGGCCGCGTGCCGGCCGCCTCCAGGTCGGCGAAGATCCGCTTCAGGGTCGCGCCCGGGTCGACCGAGCCGTAGAGCTGCTGGCCCCCGGCGAGCAGATGCGTGTCGGAGAGGTGGAGCAGGAAGTGGTCCGGGCGGGCGTGCTCCGCGGTCCGGACGGGTTCGACGCGGCCTGCTCGGCCCTGGCTCGTCATGAAGGGGGTCCTGCTCTCTCGCCCGGAAGGAGTACCGCACTGTACGCAGCGGGATCGGTCGCACGACGGACGCCCGATGGGACACCGGGTGACCGGCGTGTGAACACGAATCGTCGTGGATGTCGGGGCCCGTGAGGCTCAAGCGGGCCGCGCGCCGAGGATTCCGACCGCATCCGCGGCCCGCGCCGTGGCGGCGGCGAGCGCCTCCGGCAGCGCGGCGCCCGTCGCGAGGGCCGCCAGCAGCGCGCCGGCGAAGGCGTCGCCGGCCCCCGTGACGTCCACCGGCACGGCCCGCGCGGCCGGTACGACGAGCTCCTCACCGTCGGTCACGGCGATCGCGCCGGCCGCGCCGCACTTCACGACGACCGTGTCGTGCTCCCGGCCGAGCACGGCCGCCGCGCGCCGCGGATCCGCCTCCCCGGTGAGCAGCTCGGCCTCGTCGCGGCCGGGCAGCAGCAGGGCGACGCCCGCGACGAGCCGCCGGAACCGCTCCGGCCCGTACTCCGACAGCAGGCCCGTGGAGCCCGGATCGACCGACACCGGCAGGCCGAGTCCGGCGGCGCGCTCGAGGAGCCGCCGCCACCCGGCGTCCCGGTCGGGCCCGGTGACGACGTGCCCGGTGAGGTGCAGGCGGGTGTGCTCGACGAGCAGGTCGGGCGGCACGGCCTCGGGGCCCGTCTCCTCGTTCGCGCCGCGGGAGGTGAGCATCGTGCGCTCGGCGCCGTCGGAGAGCACGACGATCGTGCCGGTCCCGGTGTCGGAGGGGCGCAGCAGCGGCGCGACGCCCGCCCGTTCGAGGGCGGCGGCATGCCGCTCGAGGTCGTCGCGGTGCACGGTCGCCACGACGCTCGCATCGACGCCTGCCGCCGCGATCCAGCACGCCGTGTTCGCCGCCGATCCGCCGGGCAGCCGCTCGATCACGCTCGGGGTGTCGGTGCCGGGTCGGATCGGGCCGAGCGGGCGGACGAGGACGTCGTCGATCACATCGCCGACGACGAGCGCCCGCGGCCGGATCATGCGGCGGCGTAGGCGGTCGCGACGTCGGCGGCGACGGCGACGTTGTTGCGGGCGAGGGCGAGGTTGACGGCGAGCGAGCGGCCGCCGGACGCGTCGACGAGGAAGGCGAGCAGGAACGGGGTGACCGCCTTGCCGCGCACCTTCGCCGCATCCGCCGCCGCGAACGCCTGCGCGAGCAGCCGGTCGTGCTCCGACCGGTCCCAGGCGAGCTCGTCGGGGACCGGGTTGGCGAGCACGAGGCCCGGCGTCGCGCCCGGCCCAGCGAGGGCGTCCTGCGCCGCGAGGACCGCCGCGACCTCCTCGGGGGAGTCCACCCGCCAGTCGAGCGGATGGCCGCTGTCGGGCAGCCAGAAGGCCGGGAAGGCGTCGGTGCGATAGCCGACGACGGGCACCGACAGCGTCTCCAGCCGTTCGAGCGTCGCGCCGATGTCGAGCACGCTCTTCACGCCCGCGCACACCACCGCGACCGGATGGGCGGCGAGCGCCCCGAGGTCGGCCGACTCGTCGAACGTGGTGGCGGCGCCGCGGTGCACGCCGCCGAGGCCGCCGGTGGCGAACACGCGGATGCCGGCGAGGGCCGCCAGCCGCATCGTCGCGGCCACGGTGGTGGCGGCGCTGCCGCCGCGGGCGGTGAGCACGGGCAGGTCGCGGATGCTCGCCTTCGCCATCGGCTCGTCGGCGATGCGGTCGAGGCCGGCGTCGTCGAGGCCGACGCGCAGCACGCCGTCGAGCACCGCGATCGTGGCCGGCGCGACCCCGCGGTCCCGCAGCAGCGCCTCGAACCCGGCGGCCGCCTCGCGGTTGTCCGGCCGGGGCAGGCCGTGGCTGATGATCGTCGACTCGAGCGCGACGACGGGACGGCCGGCCGCCAGCGCCTCGGCGACCTCGTCGGACACGGTGATCCGGGGATCCGTCACGGTGCCCAGCGTAGGGACGTCTCGGCCGATCCGCCCTGGACCCTTCGGTAGCGTTCCCGCATGGCGCATCCGGGTCCCACCGTCCTCGTCGTCGGCGCGGGCGTCGTGGGGCTCACCACCGCGGTGCTGCTCGCCGAGCGGGGCGTGCGGGTCGTCGTCGTGACGGCCGAGCCGGTGGGCGGCGGGTCGACGGGGCGGTCCGCCGGGGTCGTGAGCCAGCTGCACGGCACCGCCTACCGGCGGATGGCGGGCGAGACCGCGGCGAAGAACGCGGCGGCGTATCGGCGTGCGAACGCCGACGGCTTCGCGTGGATCGAGCGCTTCGCCCTGCGGCGGGAGGTGCCGTTCGAGCGACGGGACGCGTACCTCGTCGCCGGTGACCAGGCCTCGACGCGCCGGATCGACGACGAGCACCTCGCGGCCCGTCGGGCGGGCCTCGCGGTGGAGAAGCTGCGCCGGGTGGCGCTGCCGGTCCCCGCGCACGGCGCGCTGCGCCTGCCGGGCCAGCTGCTCCTCGATCCGCGGGCCCTGCTCGCGGCCCTCGCGGACGAGGCGCGGGGGCTCGGCGTGACGATCGTGGAGCACGAGCGGGTCGGCGACGTGGCCGTCAGGACGAGCGGCACGAGCCGCGTGATCGGCACCGGCGGCCGCTGGGACGCGGACTCGATCGTGCTCGCGACCGGCACCCCGATCCTCGCTCGGGGCCTCTACGCCTTCAAGACGCAGCCGTTCCGCCTCCTAGCCGTGCACGTCACCGGCGTCGACCCGGCGACCCCCATCGTGACCTCGGTGGGCCAGGGCGGCTCGTTCACCGTCGCGACCGCCGCGGACGGCGGCGCCACGGTGGTCGGCGGCGCGCATCCGACCGGCGTCGACCTGCC
>JBQCCU010000368.1:0-7011 GCA_051961935.1 Amnibacterium sp.
GTTCTTGTGTATGGTGGGGGCCCACGCCCCCTTCTTTAGGGGTTTCGGGGGTTTCGTGGCGTGGGGCGTTTTGTGGGTGGCCGTCGCCCGCGCCGGGAGCGCCGCGCAGCGGGACGCCGCCGCACGCCGCGCGCTCGCCACCGACCTGATCGACACCGGCGGCACGCTGGAGCGGACGATCGAGCAGACCGACGCCCTGTGGGCGCGGCTGCATCCGTCCGGATCGGGCTCGGGCTGACCGGGCGGACGGCAGGCGCCGCGCCGTCGTGGCCCGCTAGCCGCGACCCCGCAGCGCCCCTCCGGCGGCGCGTGCGACCCGGAGGGCGGGTCGCGCGCACGCGCGCAGGACGCGCGCGGTCGGGGTGCCGCTGAGGCGCCGCCGGGCGCTCCGCACCGCGGCCGCCGCCATCCGCGTCGGGAGCGGGCCGACGCGGATGTGCTGCGCCGCCCCGTCGAGCCGGACCGTGAGGCGGTCGCCCGCGGGCAGCAGCACCCGCCGCTCGCGCAGCAGGTCCTGGCCGAAGTAGTCGAGTGGTGACGCCTCGGCGCTGAGCGGCTGCACGACGCGGCCGTCCACGACGAACTCCTCCCGCGGGAGCTCGCCGCCGAAGCGGTAGCGGATCTCCACCTGCCGCACCGCGCGCTCCGTGAGCCGCACCGCGGGCGCGGTGGGGAGGACGCCCTTGAGTGCGAGGAGGAGTTGCTGGATGTCCTCGGGCATGGGCGTCACCCGGTAGTCCCGGATCAGGGCGTCGTCGACGTACGACAGCACCTCCGCCACCCGGGAGAGGAACGCGCGCGACTGCTCCGGGGAGAGGATGGCGGCCCTGGTCGACGCCTTCCGCTCGGCGAGGAACAGCCACTTCAGCTCGTAGAGGATCTGGTTCTGGAACCACGCGGGCACGCCGCCGGGCGTGCCCGCCAGGCGGTGGAGCAGCGGCAGGTAGCCCCGGTCGAACCGGTCGGTGTACGTGGACACCGTGGTGTGGTAGCGGTCCACCCGTGAATCGCGGGCCGCGCGCTTCCGGTAGTGGTAGATCGCGCCGGGGACGACGCCGAGCACCGCCTCCGGCGCCGCCGCGAGCACCTCCGCGACGAAGAGGGCGTCCTCCGAGGCGTGCAGGCCCTCGATGAAGGCGATCCCGGACCGTTCGAGGTCGCTGCGGCGGAAGAAGGCGGAGCTCGCGCTCATCTGCAGGTAGTGCGGCGCGGCCGACAGCGGGACGGTCCTCGCGCCGTCCTGGAACTTGAACCGCAGGGAGTGGTTGTCGAGGAGCCGGTCCTCCGCCTCGATGTACTTGATGAGGTTCGTCGCGACGATCGTCGCGGTGTCGCCGTCGGTGAGCAGGAAGCCGGCGACCTCCGCGCAGTAGCGAGGGTCGAGCGCGTCGTCGGGGTCGGGGAAGGCGACCCACTCGTTCGTCGCCGCCGTGAGGCCCCGGTTCCGCGCGGCGCTCACGCCGCCGTTCCCCTGTCGCAGCAGCACCGCCTCCACCCCGGCGGGTCTCTCCTCCCGGATCCACCGCTCGACGATCTCGGCGCAGCGGTCGGGGGAGCCGTCGTCCACGAAGACGCACTGCAGGCGGTAGGGGCCGGGCGCCTGGGCGAGGATCGAGTCGAGCAGGTCGGGCAGGTACCGCTCGACGTCGTACATCGCGACGACGAGGCTCAGCCCCACCGTCGCGTCCGGTCCGGCGCCGGGAGCCGACGCGCGCCCGGATCCGGCCGCGTCCGTGCTGCTCATCACGTCACCCCGCCGCGTCCGCGACCTCGACCTCGCTGCCGCGCGGTCCATCGGCGTCCGAGGGCGAGGTGCCGGGCGCCGGGGTCGCGAGGGTGGACCACGTGTCCGGGGCGGCCGCACGGATCGCCTCGGCGAACGGGATCCGCCGACTCATCGCGGTGATCGCGTCGAAGACGCGCTCGCTGTTCCTCCCGTCGCGGACGGGGAACGTGCGGTCGGCGACCGCCTCGTAGCGGGCGCGGTAGGCGGGGTCCTCGAGCAGCCGCTCGAGCGCGTCGGCCACCTCGTCCGCCGTCGGCACGACCGGGCCGAAGCCGTCGGTGCGGTAGTCGTAGTAGCCGGGGCCCTCGGTGTGGGCGGCGATGTACTCCTCCGCGTCGAACTGGAAGTAGATCACCGGACGGCCGAGGTACGCCGCGTTGAAGGCCGTCGACGAGTAGTCGGTGATGAGGCAGGCCGTGCGCGCGACGGCCTCCTGCGCGTCGACCTCGCCGTAGCGCTCGACGACGACCTCGGGCGGGAGGCGGAACTCCTCGAGGTAGGGCTGGAGGTTCGGATGCGGCATGAACACCAGCCGCAGCCCCCGCCGCCTGACCACGTCCCGGACCTTCTCGGAATGGAGGACCTTCGACCACTCCTCCGCGAACGTGCTCGCCATGAAGTCGGGGTTGTAGGCCCGGTCGGTCGATCGGGTCCTCGGCTTCCCGACGAGGTACTCGCGCCACGTCGGCGCGATCACCACGTCGGTGACCTTCTGCTCCGGCAGCCTGCCGCTCTTGCGGAGCAGCGCGTCGTGCCGGGGGAGACCCGTCAGCCGCACCTCCTTCGAGGTGACCGCGTACGGGCCGTCACCGGCGAGGTAGGCGTACTCCGCCTCCGTCGAGGTGACCACCATCGCGGGAGCCTTCTGGTTCAGCCAGCCGGACAGGTCGCCCTTGATGATCCCGTGCTGCAGGAAGACGAACGCGTACTGGGGCAGGCCGAAGCGCTTGCGCGGCAACGGGTTGGTCACGTAGGCGTCGGCGTGGCTCGAGACGACCGTCGAGCAGGAGAGCAGCAGCACGCGCCAGCGGAACGAGCCGTAGGCGACGAGCTTGAACCCGTCCTGCTTCAGCCGACGGTGGTCCGGGGTCCCGGCGTCCACGGTGAACCAGATGTTCCGGTCCGGGCGGTTCGCCCGGATCCAGCGGTACAGCTCCTCGGCGCTGTCGTTCGCCTCCGTGTTCTTGTCCATGAGCAGCCATGCGTCGCCGTACGCGCGGCGGGCGAAGGGCGACCGCAGCGCGAGCCAGGTCGCGAGGTCGAGGATGCCCGCGCGGGTCATCGTCGCGCTTCCTCCCCGGAGGATCCGGCGCGCCAGGTCCCGGCCCCAGCGCGCCAGGTTGCGCAGCAAGCCGCCGCGCTGCCGGCGGAAGCGGGCGGGGATCTCGTCGGTCTCCAGCTCCACGAACCGGCGGATCTCCGCCGCCCGCAGCTTGTAGTCGCTGAAGTTCGGATGCTCGGTGAGGCTGAACCGCGCGACGCGGCCGTCCAGCTCCGCCCGGAGCGGGCCGGCCGCGGCGAGCCACACGATCCGCTCGGTCAGCAGCGTGCGGCCGAGCAGCACGATCGGCCGGGACGTCGCGTGGTGCGGCACGGCGACCGAGCCGCGCGCCCAGAACCGCTCCTCCGGGAGCGGACCGGTGAAGCGGTAGGTCAGCCGCACCAGGCCGGACTCGGTGTCGACGCGGGTCACGGTGATCCGGTCGACGAAGCGCTCGGTGCCGTAGCCGTAGGCGAGCGCCTGCTTCATCCAGAACGGCACGTGCATGATGTCGAAGCTGAGCACGACGTCCGGCTCGAGCACGGCCGTGACCTCGCGCATGAGGTCGGCGAACGTCGCGAGCACCGAGGGGTCGACGGCCCGCGAGACCCGGTGCAGCGGGTGGTCGACCTTGAACAGCCAGAAGACGTTGTAGCAGATGAGGTACTGCACCCAGTGCGGCGGGCGGGAGGCCTCCTGCGCCGCGATCTCCAGCAGCTCGAGGTAGCCGAACCGGGGCACGTCCGTGTACGTGCGCGGGTCGAACCGGTGCAGCTGGTTCGTCGAGGTGCCGTCGGCGCGACGCCGGTACCGGTAGACGGCGCGGTCGGCGAGGCCGAGGATCGGCTCGTCCGCCCGCAGCAGGTACTCGGCGACGAACTTGCCGTCCTCGAACGAGGAGTGGAGCCGCACGTCGAACCGGACGCCCTGCTCCCGCACGAGGTCGGCGCGGAAGAGGCTCGAGCCGAGGAGGCCGTGCACGAAGTTCGGGCGGTTGCGGAGGTCGACGACGGCGTTGCCCTCGCGGTACCGGAACGAGTGCGGATGGTCGTCGAAGATCTGCCCGTCCTCCTCGTTCCATCGCACGACGTGGCCGGAGTAGAGGGCGACGCCCCGGTGCTCCGACTCCGCCATCAGGGCGAAGATCTCCTGGAAGAACTCGGGGACGACGACGTCGTCGGGGTCGATGAAGCACAGCCAGGTGCCGCGTGCGCGCTCGATCCCCAGGTTCCGGGCGGACCCCTGCCCGCCGTTCGGCTTGCGGATCACCTGCACGTGCCCCGGATGGCGCTCCGCGAACTCGTCCCCGAGCCGCCCGGAGGCGTCGGGGGACCCGTCGTCGACGAGCACGACCTCGAGCCGATCCATCCCGGACGTCTGGGCCTCGATGGACGCGAAGAACTCCGGCAGGTAGCGCTCCACGTTGTACATCGGCGCGATGATGCTGACGAAGGGTGCTGTCACGGGGTGGGTTCTCCAGGGTCCTGGGACGACGGGCGGGAGCGCGCCGGCCTGCTCGGGTCGAGATCGGCTGTGGCCATCCTGCACTCCGTCGGCGTGTGGGGCTGCGGCCGGCGGCTCCGTGACCAGCGGGGGGCCGGGACCCACGACACCGCAACCGGGGGCGTTCCGCATCATGACACGCCGTCCTTCGGGCGGTCCCGGCTCATCCGCCTCCGGTCCGCAGGGCGTGCACCCGCACCGCGATCACGTTCGCCGCGCAGACCGCCGCCATCCCGGCGATCTGCAGCGGGGCGAGCCGCTGCCCGAGCACCAGCAGGCCGAACACCGCCGCGGCCACCGGGTGCAGGCTCTGCAGCATCCCGAACAGCGAAGCCGGGAGCGTCCGCAGGATCACGAGATCGAGCGAGTAGGGGAGCGCGGAGGACAGCACCCCGGTCACGGCACCGATCAGCAGCACGTGGGGCAGCTGCGCCGACGGGACGCGGGCGAGCAGGAGGAGCAGGAACGGCGCCGTGAGCACCGTGCCGGTCAGGCCGGCCACCGCCGTGCCGGTCACGCCCGGGAGGGCGCCCGCCCGCCGGTTCAGCAGGATGTAGGCCGCCCACAGGCCCGCGGCGCACAGCCCGAGCAGCAGGCCGAGCGGATCCACCCGGGTGCCGCCGAGCGCCGGGGAGGGCCGTGCCGGTACCGGTGCGATGTGCAGCAGCGCCGCGGCGGCGCCGGGCGGGACCGTGAGCACCGCCACCCCGGCGAGCGCGAGGGCGCCGCAGGCGAGGTCGGCCCAGCGGGGACCGCGCCTCGCGGATCCGTCGCCGCCGACGACGAGCGCGATCGTGAGCGGGCCGAGGAACTCGACCGTGACCGCGAGCCCGAGACCGATGCGCTGCACGGCGGCGTACAGCGCCGTGTTCATGCCGACGAGCACGACGCCGAGCAGGAGGGCGGGCGTCAGCCGCCGCAGCCCGATCCGGTACAGGGGCGGCCGGGCGATGGCGAGCAGGGTGACCGCGGACACGAGCTGCCGCATCGCCGCGACGCCGAACGGTCCGACCTGCGGGAAGACGGTCGCCCCGAACGCGGCGCCGATCTGCACCGACGAGGCTGACAGCACCACCCCGGCGATCCGGCTGCGCCGCTCGGCGCGGTCGTGGACGGCGGCCTCTGGCACCCCGGGAGCGTATCCGCGCACCGGTGTCGGTCCGCCGACCTAGCCTTGTGCTATGGAGCCCACCCGACTCGTCCGCCCCTTCCGGGTGGTCAGCGACTACACGCCGAGCGGCGACCAGCCGCAGGCCATCGGCGAGCTCGCCCAGCGGGTGAAGGCCGGCGAGTCCGACATCGTGCTGCTCGGCGCCACCGGCACCGGCAAGTCCGCGACGACGGCCTGGCTCATCGAGCAGGTGCAGCGGCCCACGCTCGTGCTCGCCCACAACAAGACGCTCGCCGCGCAGCTCGCCAACGAGTTCCGCGAGCTGATGCCCGACAACGCGGTCGAGTACTTCGTCTCCTACTACGACTACTACCAGCCGGAGGCGTACGTCCCGCAGACGGACACGTTCATCGAGAAGGACTCCTCGATCAACGCGGAGGTCGAGCGGCTGCGGCACTCCACGACGAACTCGCTGCTCAGCCGGCGCGACGTCGTGGTGGTCTCCACGGTCTCCTGCATCTACGGCCTCGGCGCGGCGGAGGAGTACCTCGACGCGATGGTCGCCCTCCAGGTGGGGCAGCGGATCAGCCGGGACCTGCTCGTCCGCGGCTTCATCGCCATGCAGTACCAGCGCAACGACGTCGACTTCTCCCGGGGCCGCTTCCGCGTGCGCGGCGACACCATCGAGATCATCCCGATGTACGAGGAGCACGCCGTGCGCATCGAGATGTTCGGCGACGAGATCGAGGCGCTCTACTCGCTGCATCCGCTCACCGGGGACGTGATCGCCGCCCTCGACGCGGTGTCGATCTTCCCGGCCACGCACTACGCCGCGAGCCCGGCCACGATGCAGCGCGCGATCGGCACGATCCGCGACGAGCTGCACGACCGGCTGGGGGAGCTGAAGCGGGAGAGCAAGCTCCTCGAGGAGCAGCGGCTGCGCATGCGCACGTCGTTCGACCTCGAGATGATGGAGCAGATCGGCTTCTGCAACGGCATCGAGAACTACTCCCGGCACATCGACGGTCGCATGCCGGGGGAGCCGCCGCACTGCCTGCTCGACTACTTCCCCGACGACTTCCTCACGGTCATCGACGAGTCGCACGTGACCGTGCCGCAGATCGGCGCGATGTACGAGGGCGACGCGTCCCGCAAGCGCACGCTGGTCGAGCACGGGTTCCGGCTGCCGTCGGCGCTCGACAACCGGCCGCTCACCTGGGACGAGTTCAAGGACCGCGTCGGCCAGACGGTCTACCTGTCCGCGACCCCGGGCCGCTACGAGCTCGGCATGGCCGACGGCGTCGTGGAGCAGATCATCCGCCCGACGGGCCTCGTCGACCCCGAGATCGT
>JBQCCU010000369.1:0-3229 GCA_051961935.1 Amnibacterium sp.
CCTTCGACGAGGACGAGCAGACGTCGGCGAACCACATCCTCACGGTCTTCTCGGGCGCGCATGTGCTCCCCGGCACCTCCTCGGAGCGGATCGACCACGTGCGGGTGCTCTCGACCGTCGAGGCGGCGTTCGGCCTCCCGCGGCTCGACGCGAGCGCCGCCCCGATCACGGACGTCTGGCAGTAGCGATCCGCCTGCCGCTCGGCCTCGGCCGCACGGGGATCACCACCGGGTGCTCGGCCCCCGCTCGCTAGGTTGGGTCCGTGCGGCGCGGGTGGTGGAAGGACGTCTACGCCTTCGTCGCCCTCTTCTCGCTGTGGGACGGTGACGGGCTCCGCGACGCCCTGTCCTGGTACGGCTTCGGGGCGCTGTCGCTGCTGCTGCTCGCGGTCGCGATCGTCGTGACCGTGCGGAACCGGAAGCGGTTCCTCGAGCTGGTCACCGCGCTCGACTCCTGGCCGATCCTCGCCTTCATGGGCGTCTGCCTGCTCTCCGCGATCTGGTCGGCCTACGCCGTCGACAGCCTCCTCGCGTCGTTCATCCAGATCGCGACGGCGCTCGTCGGCGTCTCCCTGCTCCTGCTGCGGCCCATCGGCCGGCTCGTCGGCATCGGCACGTGGATGGTGCACGTGCACCTCGCGCTCTCGCTCGTGTTCGAGGCGGTCGTCGCACTCCTCGTGCCGGGGCACGAGCTGCTGCCGTTCTGGACCGACTACGGCTCGAACGCACCCGGCGCCTACTACTGGAGCCAGGGGCTGCTGTTCACCGGCGGCCGGATCCAGGGGATCGTCGCCAACGCGAACCTCACCTGCTTCCTCGCGCTGCTCGGCCTCATCCTGATCGGCAGCCTGCTCGCCGCGCACCGCATCCGGCTCCGCCTCGCCGTGCCGGCGGTGCTGCTCGACCTCCTGATGGTCGGGCTCACCCGGTCGGCGACGGTGCTGATCGCCGGATTCCTCGTCGTGGCGGCGGCGCTCGTCGTGCTCGGGTTCCGGCGGTTCCGGGCGCGCGGCCGGATCCTGCTCGCCGTCTCCGCGGCGGTCGTCATCGCCCTGATCGGTTTCGGCTCCTCGTCGGCGTCGGCGCCGGTGCTCGGCGCGCTCGGCAAGGGCGACGACCTCACCGGCCGGCTCGAGATCTGGCGCATCGTCGGCACCCTCGTCGGGGAGCGGCCGGTGCTCGGCTGGGGCTGGATCAGCTACTGGGCGCCCTGGGTCGCGCCGTTCAACCGCCTCGTGGTCCGCGGCGGCGTGCAGTACCTGCAGGCGCACAACGCCTACCTCGACATCGCCTTCCAGCTGGGCATCCCCGGCCTGCTCGCCTTCGTGGTCGTCGTCGGCTCCCTCGTGTACCGCTCGGTGCTCCTCGCGATCGCGCGGCGGCCGCTCGCCCTGCTCCCGCTGCTGCTCACCACGGCGCTGCTCACCCAGGCGCTCGCCGAGAGCCGGCTGCTGATCGAGGGCAACTGGGCCCTGCTCGTGATGCTCTCCGTCGCGGTCCCGTGGGTCGAGCGCGCCCGCCGGGCGGGGTCCACCGTGTCCCCTGAACGCGGGATCCACCCCGCGGAGGTCGCTCGGTAGGGTCGAGGAACCGCCCGCAGTCACCCGCTGCACGGCGCCCCCTACCCATTCGCAGTCGCCGACCCAACGGCAGCCCGGATGCGGTCGGTCGCGCCTCCCCGCTACCCGACCCGCCGTCGACCGTGCCTCGCACGGCGCGGCACGAGGACCCCCGACCTCATGAGCTTCGAGACCCCCGTCGCCCGGCACCGCCAGCCGATCCCCACCATGCGGATCGCGATGCTCGGCGCTCACGAGACGCCGTCCGGGGCGGACGGGCTGGAGACGGCGATAGGCGAGATCGGGCGCCGGCTCGTCTCGCACGGCCACACCGTCACCGTCTACACCTCGAACCGCCCGGAGCGCCGCGAAGCGATCGAGGGCATGCGGCTCGTGCACGTGCCGGGCCGCGGCAACGGCCTGACCCGCGGCGCCCTCACCACGGCGCACCTCGCGACCGCGCCGCGGCACGACGTCGCCTTCCTCTTCGAGTCCCTGGGCTCCCCCTTCATCTCGGTTCTCCGCGCTCGGCGCACCGCGGTCGCGCTGCACGTGGACGGCCTCGAGTGGCAGCGGGACCGGCACGGCCGGCTCGGCCGCCGGTACTCGCGGCACGCCGCCGCGGCGGCGGCGCACGAGGCGGACGCCCTCATCGCCGACGCACCCGACCTCGCCGACGCCTATCTGCAGGAGTTCGCGGCCCCCGCGACCGTCATCGGCTACGGCGCGAACATCCTCCGCAACGTCCCGAGCGACGCCATCGAGGCGATCGGGCTGGTCCCCGGGCAGTTCCACCTGGTCGTCGCCCGCTTCGAGGCCGACGACCGGATCGCGACGATCGCCGACGGCTACGTCCGCTCCGACGCCCGGCTGCCCCTCGTGATCGTCGGCGGCTCCGGCCGGCCCGGCCGGCGCGGCGGCCTCCCCGCGTCCGCGCGGCGCGACCCCCGCATCCGCCTGCTCGGCCCGGTCGACGACCAGCGGCTGCTCGACCAGCTGTACGCCCACGCGCTGCTCTACATCCACGGCAACACGGGCAGCGGGGCGAACCCGTCGCTGCTGCGGGCGATGGGCGCCGGCACCGCCGTGCTCGCCTGGGACTCGCCCTTCAACCGCACCCCGGTCGGCACGGCCGGCCTCTACTTCGACTCCCCCGGCCTGCTCGGCTCCCTCCTCGGCGAGGTCGAGCGGTATCCGACCCGCTTCGCCGACATCGGCGAGCTCATGCAGGAGCGCGCCCGCGCCCGCTACGACTGGAACTCCGTCGCGGAGGCCTACGAGGCCCTCGCCGCGCGCCTGCTGCGGGAGTCGCACGCCCGCAGCGAGCTCGCTGAGCGGCGGCAGCTGCTCCTCAGGAGCGCCGATGACTGATCCCCTGCCGGCCGCCTCGGCGGCCGCCCCGACCCTCGTCGACGCGGCTGTGGAGGCCGCGCCGGCGACGCGCCAGGTCCCCGCAACCGGCGCCGGGGAGGAGGTGGGCGACGGGCGCGCCTCCGACCCCTTCCTCCCCCAACGCGGGTAGGCCGCGGGACGCGCTCGAGCTGTTCCACTTCGGGCACCGTCGCCGATCTCGACGTGAGCCTCCCCCTGACGCGCAGGTGAACAGGGACGGAAGTCCCTCGTCGGATCCGGCACGGCCCATCTAGCCTGGCGGTACCGCGAGGGGGTGCC
>JBQCCU010000370.1:0-5698 GCA_051961935.1 Amnibacterium sp.
CGCGCTGCCGCGGTGGTAGACGACCAGCGGCAGCGCGGAGGCGGCCGCGACGGCACGGATGTAGCGGAGCAGCCCCTCCTGGGGTGCGGTGACGAGGTAGGGCGGCAGCACGAGCAGGCCGTCCGCGCCCGCCTCCTCGGCGGCCCTGGCGGCGGCGACCGCGTGCCCGACCGGTCCCCCTGTGCCCGCGATCACGGGCACGCGGCCGGCGGTCGCACGCACGGCGGTGTCGACGGTCGCGCGGACCTCGTCGAGGGCGAGGGCGTGGAACTCGCCCGTGCCGCACGCGGCGAAGACGCCGCCTGCGCCCTGCCCCACGCGCTCGGCCACGTGCTGCTCGAGGAGCGCGGCATCCACCCGGTCGCGCGCGTCGAACGGCGTCACCGGGAAGAACAGCACGCCCTCGAGCCGGTCGAATGGACGCTCGGTCATCCCTCGATCCTGCCCGCCGAGCCCGCGAACCGCACGAACGACGGAGAAGTCGGGTCCTCGCGACGGATCGATGCGGATCCGGGGCCGATTCCGCTCAGGAGTCCGTCCTTCGTGCTCGGTCGTCGTCGGGGGCGTCGGGCTGCGCGCCGAGCCAGGTGACCGACCGGGCGGCAGCGGCCGCGGCGCGGGCCATCGCCTCCGCCGGATCGGCGCCCGCGGCGAGCGCCGCCGCGAGGGCCCCGCAGTAGGTGTCGCCCGCGCCGGTGGTGTCGACCGGGTCCGCGACGCGCTCCGCGGGCACCTCGATCGCCCCCCACGCGGAGCCCGCCGCGCCGCGCGTGACGAGCAGCTGCACCGGCACCGCGCCGGAGGCGGCGAGCGCGGCCGCCTCCGCCTCGTTCGCGACGACGGGATCCGCGAGCGCGAGCACCTCGGCGGGCAGCGGCGCGAACGGCGCCGCGTTCAGCACCACCCGGGCGCCGCGGGCGGCGGCGAGGCGCACCGCCGCCCCGACGACCTCGAGGTCGATCTCCAGCTGGGTGAGGAGCACGTCGTCCGGCGCGAGCGCGTCGAGGGCGGTGAGGTCCTCCCGGCCGACGGCGGCGTTCGCGCCCGGCGAGACGATGATCGTGTTCTCCCCCGCCCCGTCGACGGCGATGGCGGCCCGGCCGGTCGCCGCGGCGGGATCGACCCGCACCGCCGCGACGTCGACGCCGAACGCTGCGAGCCGGTCGCGGTAGGCGCGGCCCTCCGCGTCGTCGCCCACGCGTCCCACCATCCGCACCGCCGCGCCGGCGACCGCGGCGGCGACCGCCTGGTTCGCCCCCTTGCCGCCGAACCGCAGCTCGACCGGGCCGCCGAGCACCGTCTCGCCGGGCAGCGGATGGCGCGCCACCCGCACGATGGCGTCGACGTTCAGGCTTCCGAGCACCCAGACCACCGGCACGGCCTCATCCTTGCGCACCCGGCGGATGCGGGCCCTCGACCCCGTACGCTCGTCGCCCGTGCGTTCCCGTCCCGTCCTCGTCACCGGCTGCTCGACCGGCATCGGCCACGCGACCGCCCTGCGGCTCGTCCGCTCCGGCCTCACCGTCGTGGCGACGGCGCGGCGGGAGGAGTCGATCGCGGACCTGCGGCAGGAGGGCTGCACGACCCTCCCCCTCGATGTGACGGACGAGGCGTCGATGCGTGCGGCCGTCGACCGCGTCGCGGCGGAGCACGGGCCGGTCGGCGCGCTCGTGAACAACGCCGGCTACTCCCTCTCCGGCGCGGTGGAGTCCCTGCCCATGGACGAGGTGCGACGGCAGTTCGAGACGAACGTGTTCGGGCTGATGCGGATGACGCAGCTGGTCCTGCCCGGGATGCGCGAGGCCGGCTGGGGCCGCATCGTCAACGTGGGTTCCATGGGCGGCCGGCTCACATTCCCGGGCGGCGGCGCCTACCACGCCACGAAGTACGCGGTCGAGGCGCTCTCGGACGCGCTCCGCTTCGAGGTGGCGGCGTTCGGGGTGAAGGTCGTGCTGATCCAGCCCGGCTTCATCCGCAGCCGGTTCGCGGAGACCGCCGCCTCGGGCGCCCCCGAGGGCGACGGGCCCTACGCGGCGTTCAACGAGGCCGTGGCGCGCACCACCCGCGACGCCTACGAGTCCGGCCCGCTCGGGCTGATCGGCGGGGAGCCGGACGCCGTGGCCCGCGCCGTCGAGCGGGCGATCCGCCGCCGCTCCCCCGCGCCGCGGATGCGGGTGACCCCGTCGGCCGGGCTCCTCATCGGCACGCGCCGGATCCTGCCCGACCGCGCCTGGGACGTGTTCGTCGGCTCCACCTACGAGCGGCCCGGCGCCCGCTGACGCCTCAGCGGCCGATCGTGCTCTCGCGCGCGAGGAGCCGCGGCTGCAGCAGCACCGTCGAGTGCACGTGCTGCTCGGCCGGCTCCGCGAGCTCGCGGAGCAGCAGCCGCATGCCCTCGGCGCCCATCGCCGCGCCCTCCATGGTGACGGAGGTGAGCGGCACCGCCCCGCCCCAGGCCGCGGAGTTGTGGTCGCAGCCCATCACCGCGACGTCCCCCGGCACCCGCAGCCCGAGTGACCGGAACTCGCTGATCAACGACATCGCGAGCAGGTCCGACACCCCGATCACCGCATCGGGGCGGGTCTCCGGCGGCCGCTCCGCGAGCATCCTGGCGACCGCCGCGCCGCTGGAGGGCTCCAGGTTCGACGCCTCGAACTCCTCCAGCACCACCCCGCCGCCGAGCTCGGCGACCGCGCGCCGCACACCGAGGCGCCGGCGGATGACCGGCTGCACCTCCACGCCGCCGACGAACGCGATCCGGCGCCGTCCCGTCTCCACGAGGTGCCGGCCGGCGAGGTAGCCCACGCGCTCGTTGTCGATCAGCACCTGGCAGCAGAAGTGGTCGGGGGTGTCGTAGTTGAGGACCACGACCGGGCAGCCGACGCGGCGCGACCGCTCGATCGCGGCGCTCGCATCCTGCATCGGGGCGACGATCAGCCCGCTGACGTGCGCGCCGTTCATCACGGCCATGTGCTCCTCGAGCAGCGCGAAGTCGTTCTCCGCCGTCGCCAGCTGCAGGTACCGGTCGTGCTCCCGGGCGCTGCGCTGCGCGCCGCGGGCGATGTCGACGAAGAGCGAGTTGCTGAGATCCACCACGACGAGGCCGACCGTGCCGCTGTCGCCGCGCGCGAGCGCGCTCGCCATCGCGTTCCGGGTGAAGCCGAGCTCGCCGATCACGGCGAGCACCCGCGCCCGCATCGCGGGGCTGACCCGGTGCGGATGGTTCAGCACGTTCGAGACGGTGCCCGCCGAGACGCCGGCGCGCCGGGCGACGTCGTGCAGCCGGGGACGGCCGCGCTCCGGCACGGGCTGGGTCGGCACGGCGGGGCCCCTACGCGGGGCCGCCACCGGCCCGGACCGCGGTGGAGTCGCGGACGACGAGCTCGGGCTGGAACACGATCTGCCGGTGCACCTCGTCGCCCTCGAGCTCGAGCAGGAGCAGCTCGAGCGCCTCCGCGCCGATGCGGTCCCTCGGCTGGCGCACCGAGGTGATCGGCACCGCGGCGGCGGCGGCGAAGTCGATGTCGTCGTAGCCGACGATCGCGATGTCCTCGGGGACGCGCAGGCCGCCGAGCAGCCCGACGCCCTGCAGGAGCCCGAGCGCGACGAGGTCGTTCACGGCGAGGACGCCGTCCGGCTTGCGGTCGAGCCCCACGACGCGGCGACCGGCCGAGACGCCGTCGAGCATGGTGAGGCTCGGCAGGTCCATCACCTCGAGGCTGGCCCCCGCCACCGCCTCGACCGCCTGCCTGGCGCCGGTGACGCGGTCGCGCACCTGCCGCAGCTCGCGCGGGCCCCCGACGAACAGCAGGCGCCGCCTGCCGGTGTCGAGCAGGTGCTGGGCGGCGAGCCGGCCGCCCGCCACGTCGTCGACGGAGACGGAGGAGAACCCGTCCGAGGTCGCGAGCCGGTCGACGAGCACCGACGGGATGCCGTGCCGCCGAAGGCGTTCGAGCCGGACGGTCACGTCGTCGTCGACCGGGGTGATGAGCACGCCGCGGACCCGCTGCTCCTCGAACAGGTCCAGGTAGGCCGACTCCCGGCGGCGGTCCTGGTCCGTGTTCGCCAGCAGCACGGAGAGCCCCGCCTCCTGCGCGCGCTCCTCCGCACCGCGGGCGACGTCGGTGAAGAACGGGTTGCCGACGTCGAGCACGAGCAGCCCGATGCTGCGGCTCGAGCCGGCGCGCAGCTGCCGCGCGGCGTCGTTGCGCACGAACCCGAGCTCGTCGATGGCCGCGAGCACCCGCTCCGTGGTCGCGGGCGCCACCTTGCCGGGCGAGTTCAGAACGTTCGAGACCGTGCCGACGGACACGCCGGCGCGCTCCGCCACGTCCCGCACGCTGATCGCCATCGGATGTCCCGCCTCAGTGGAGCCCGCCGACCTGCGGCACGGGCGGAACCACCGTAGTGGTCCGCGCCCGCGCCGCTGCGTCGTTCATCGGGCCGCGAGCGCCTCGGCCGCGGCCGCCTCGAGCACGTGGCTGCCGCCGCGCAGGATGCGCTCCGGCTCGCCCGGCAGCCGGACGATCGCCTCGACGCGCTCGGGCAGCTCGAGCTCGACGCGCATCCGGTCGCCGTCCTGGCGCCACGCGACGGAGACGCGGCCGTGCGGGGTGACGAGCGAGGTCTCCGCCTCGGTGATGCCGCCGCCCGGCCGCGGCGCGACCAGCACCTTCGCGTAGCCGGGCGCCGCCGGCGCGAGGCCCCCGACGACGCGGTGCATCCAGTCCGCCACGGCGCCGAGCGCGTAGTGGTTGAAGCTCGTCATCTGCCCCGGGTTGATGGTGCCGTCGGGCAGCATCGAGTCCCAGCGCTCCCAGACGGTCGTCGAGCCCATCGTCACCGGGTAGAGCCAGGACGGCACCTCCTGCTCCAGCAGGAGCCGGTAGGCGACGTCGAGATGCCCCGTCCGCGACAGGGCGTCGGTGATGAACGGGGTGCCCGCGAACCCGGTGGAGATGCGGTAGCCGGCGGCCTCCGCGAGCTCCGCGAGACGCTCGCCCGCCACCCGCTCGTCCTCGGGGTCGAGCAGGTCGAAGGCGATCGCGAGCGCGTACACGGTGGTGCAGTCGCTCGTCACGCGACCGGCGTCGACGTAGTGCTCGTTGAAGGCGGCGCGGAGGCGAGCGGCGTGCTCCTCGAACTCCTGCTGCTCCGCCGCGCGCCCGAGCACGGCGGCGGCACGTGCGGCGAGGTCGGCGGAGCGGTAGGCGCAGGCGGTCGCCACGACACCCTTGTCGGCCTTCGCGGCCGCGGGGTTCTCCGGCGGGGCGTCCGGGTCGAGCCAGTCACCGAACTGGAACCCGGTGTCCCACAGGCCGGTCGGCGACAGCAGGGAGCGCACCCGGCGCACGTGCGACGCCATCGAGTCGAACTGCGTCTCCAGCACCTCGCGGTCGCCGTACGCCTCCCACAGCGTCCACGGCACCCAGACGCCGGCGTCGCTCCACAGGGCGGTCGAGTCGGGGTTCGGGAAGTCCCGGGGCGCCGGCAGGTACTTCAGCACGTCGGGGATCACGAACGGGATGAGCCCGTCGTGGTGCTGCTGCTCCGCGTCGAGGTCGCGCAGCCAGTCCTTGAGGAACCCGTCGATGTCGAACAGGAACGCGGCGGTCGGCGCGAAGGCCGCGATGTCGCCGGTCCAGCCGAGGCGCTCGTCGCGCTGCGGGCAGTCGGTGGGGACGTCGACGAAGTTGCC
>JBQCCU010000371.1:0-3882 GCA_051961935.1 Amnibacterium sp.
GCACGCCCCGCCCGCGCGGCGCCGGCGTGCCGATCGGTACGGCGACGTGGATCCGCAGCTCGTGCAGCCGCTCCGGAAGCGGCATGTTCCAGAGCAGCGCCGCCGTGACACCCGTGAAGTGCGCGTCGGGCCGCATCTTGATCGCGTAGGCCCGGCAGAGCGTGAGGACGTCGGCCGCCTCGCCCTCCAGGTGCACACCGTGGAACGGGTTCCCCAGGTCCGGGTCGCCGAGGCGCCCCGGACGGACGCCGAACCGCCGGGCCTCCGACGCCGTGAAGGGCCGGCGGCGCAGGGCCGGTGGGAGGGTGGAGCGGGATCGCATCGGCCGAGGCTGGCACCGTCCGGGCTGCGATCGCGCCGGGTCTCCACAAGCCGTCGCGCGCAGGCGCCGTCGCGTGCCGCCAGTCGAGTGCTTCCGAATTCGCGCACTCGAGGCTCCGGTGCGCGAATTTGGAAGCACTGTTTCCGGCACGCGCGGGGCAGTGCCGCCATATGTGCGCACTCGACCCCGGGTGCGCACATATGGCGACACCGGGGTGGTCGCGGCAGCGGACGCGCAGCTCTGCGCTCCCGCCTGTGGGGGAGCGGCGGGGGGCTACGCGTCGCGGAGGAGGTTCGTCATCCGCACCGTCGAGAGCAGGCGGCCCTGCTCGTCGCGGATCGTCGTCTGGTGCGTGCAGAGGGTGCGCCCGAGCGAGATCGCCTCGCAGGTCGCGGTCACCACGCCGGAGGTCGCGGAGCGGCTGTGCGTCGCGTTGATCTCGATGCCGACCGCGTACCGGCCGGGGCCCGCGTGGATCGCGGACGAGACGCTGCCGAGCGACTCGCCGAGCACGAGGTGCGCACCGCCGTGGAGCAGCCCCACGACCTGCCGGTTGCCCTCGACGGGCATCCGCGCGACCGACCGGGACGCGCCGAGCTCGAGGAACTCGATCTCCATCCGCCGCGCGAGCTCACCGCCGCCCGACTCGACCAGACGGGCCACCAGCTCGGGGTCGAGGTCGTCGGGCAGCAGCATCGATGCGTCGGTCCTTCGGGAGGCGGGAGGGGTCGGACCCGCTCAGTAGGCTGCTCGGGTGCCGGATCCGTCGAAGCCTACGCTGCTCGTCGTCGACGGGCATTCGCTCGCGTTCCGGGCGTTCTACGCCCTCCCCGTGGACAGCTTCACCACCTCCGACGGGCAGCACACGAACGCGATCCACGGCTTCCTGTCGATGCTGCTCCTGCTGCTGCAGAAGGAGCGGCCGACCCACCTCGCGGTCGCGTTCGACATCTCCCGCTTCTCGTTCCGCAACCGCGAGTACCCCGAGTACAAGGGCACCAGGAACGAGACGCCGCCGGAGTTCAAGGGGCAGGTGCCCCTGCTCCAGGAGGCGCTCGCGGCGATGAACATCCCGACGGTCACGAAGGAGGACTTCGAGGCCGACGACATCCTCGCGACCCTCTCCGTGCAGGGCCGCGAGCAGGGCTACCAGGTGCTGCTCTGCTCCGGCGACCGGGACACCATCCAGCTCGTCAACGAGGACGTGACCCTGCTCTACCCGTCGGTGCGGGGCGTCTCCGAGCTCACCCGCTACGACGTCGCGAAGGTCCACGACCGGTACGGCATCGAGCCCTACCAGTACCCCGAGATCGCCGCGCTCGTCGGCGAGACGAGCGACAACCTGCCCGGCATCGACAAGGTCGGCGAGAAGACCGCCGTCAAGTGGATCACCCAGTACGGCTCGCTCGAGAACCTCCTCGAGCACGTCGACGAGATCAAGGGCGTCGTCGGCAACAACCTCCGCGAGCAGCGCGGCAACGCCGAGCGCAACCGCCGGCTGAACCGGCTCCACACCGACGTGGAGCTGCCGGTCGCGCCCGCGGACCTCGCCCGCAGGCCCATCGACGAGGAGGCGGTGCGCACCGTCTTCAAGCGGCTCGAGTTCCGCACCCTGCTCGACCGGGTGCTGAAGCTCGAGGGCGGCGGGGTCTCCGGCTCCGCGCCGGAGGCGGAGGCCGACGCGGACGCGGCCCCGCCGCCGCCCGCCCCGCAGCAGCTCCTCGACGAGGAGCTCGCCCGCTGGCTGGAGCGCAGCACGGCCGCGCACCCGGAGGGCCTCGGCCTCGTCGTCGAGAGCCAGGGCGGCCGGGTCGTGAGCCTGGGCGTCGCCTCGCCGACGGAGACCATCGACCTGCCGTGGCAGCCGGACCGCCCCGACTACGCGCCGCTCGAGGCCTGGCTCGCCGATGCGGGTGCGCCGAAGATCCTCCACGACGCGAAGACCCAGCTGAAGGCCCTCACCGCGAGCGGGCTGCGGCTCGAGGGCATCGCCTTCGACACCCTGCTGGCGGCGTGGCTGCTGCGGCCGAGCGGCCAGGACAAGACCCTCGGCGACGTCGTCGACCGCTACCTCCAGGAACGGATGCCGGAGGCGGATCCGAACCAGCTCGTGCAGGACATCGCGGGCGCCGCGCCCGCACCGACGCACGCCTGGTACGTCTACCGCGCCGCGCACGTGCTGCGGGAGGGCCTCGACGAGAAGACGCTGCGGGTCCTCACCGACATCGAGCTGCCCACGCTGCGCGTGCTCGCCGCCATGGAGACGGCCGGCGTCGCGATCGACGCGGTCGCGCTCGACGCGCTGAACACCGAGCTGTCGACCCGCATCGCGGAGCTCGCCGACGAGGCGTACGGCATCGTCGGGCACGAGCTCAACCTGGGCTCCCCGAAGCAGCTGCAGGACGTGCTCTTCGGCGAGCTCGGCATGAAGGGCACCCGCCGCACCAAGACGGGCTACTCGACCGACGCGGACTCGCTCGCCGACCTGCAGGCGAAGAACCCGCACCCGTTCCTCGACGTGCTGCTGCAGCACCGGGACGCCTCGAAGCTGCGGCAGATCATCGAGACCCTGCAGCGGGGGATCGGGCCGGACGGCCGCATCCACACCACGTACGTGCAGACCGGCACGACCACCGGCCGCATCTCCTCGAACGACCCGAACCTGCAGAACATCCCGATCCGGGCGGAGGAGGGCAGGCGGATCCGGGGCGCGTTCATCGCCGACGAGCAGCACCCGGTGCTCCTCACCGCCGACTACTCGCAGATCGAGATGCGGATCATGGCGCACCTCTCGGAGGACGAGGGGCTCATCGAGGCGTTCGTCTCCGGCGAGGACCTCCACCGGTTCGTCGGCTCCCGCGTGTTCGGGGTGCCGCCGGCCGAGGTGACCCCGTTCATGCGCACCAAGGTGAAGGCGATGTCGTACGGTCTCGCCTACGGGCTCTCCGCCTTCGGGCTGTCGAAGCAGCTCCGCATCGACACGGCGGAGGCCCGCGACCTGATGGCCGGCTACTTCGAGCGCTTCGGCGGCGTGCGCGACTACCTCCGCAACGTCGTCGAGCAGGCGCGGGTCGACGGGTACACCGAGACGATCTTCGGGCGCCGCCGGCCGTTCCCCGACCTGAACAGCCCCAACCGGGTGCTCCGCGACAACGCGGAGCGCGCCGCCCTGAACGCTCCCATCCAGGGCAGCGCGGCCGACATCATGAAGCTCGCGATGATCGGCGTCGCCCACGACCTCGAGGCGAACGGCATGCGCTCGCGGATGCTGCTCCAGGTGCACGACGAGCTCGTGTTCGAGGTCGCCGACGGCGAGCAGGACGCGCTCACCGGCATCGTCCGCGCGCGCATGGGGAACGCGGCGGAGCTCCGGGTGCCCCTCGACGTGCAGGTGGGCGTGGGCGACGACTGGGACGCCGCCGCGCACTGAGCCCGGTTCAATCGATGCCGGGCGCTGCCGACAGCGCCGGCGCGGCCGAGGATGCGCGTGCCACGAATTGCGTCGGAATGAGGCGGATCTCTTCGCCTGCGGCGCCGTTCTCCAGGCGGTCCATCAGCAG
>JBQCCU010000372.1:0-4636 GCA_051961935.1 Amnibacterium sp.
GCCGATCGAGGCCAGCTCGACAAACCGGGCCCCCACGCGGAACCTCGGCGACCCGCGCCCGGCGAGTCGTGGAACCTCGGGCACACCGCCCACGGTTCGCATCGGCGACATCGGGGCTCGCAGGAGGCTGCGGGCCGGGTGGGCACCCGGGTCGGGGCCGCACCTGAGACGCGTGGTCGCGGTCGCACGACATGCCGCTCATCTCCGCGGTGATCGCACCAGGTGTCGCCACGAGCACCCGCGCGCGACCTGCTGCGGGATGCCGCCGGTGGCGTACTCGCCGACCCGGCCGGTGCGCAGCACCCGCTCGAGCAGCTGGTCGAACATCCGCGCCAGCTCCTGCGCGCTCTCGCCCGGCCACACGTGCAGCGGCTTCGCGGCGCCCTGCGCCTGCTGCAGCGACGTGCGCTCCGGCAGCTGCGGCGACAGCACGAGCGGGCCGAACATGTCACGCAGCTCCTTGATCCGGAACTGGTGCTCGAGGCTCTGCATCCGCGCGCGGTTCACGATGATGCCGAGCGGCTGCAGGCGCGGCGACAGGCCCCGGCGGATCTCCTCGATCGCCCGCAGGGCCCGGTCGGCCGCCGCCACGGAGAACAGGCCGGGCTCGGTGATGACCGAGACGCGGTCGCTCGCCGCCCACGCGGTGCGGGTGAGGGCGTTCAGGCTCGGCGCGCAGTCGACGAGCACGAGGTCGTACTCGGCCTCGACGTGCGCGAGCGCCTCCTCGAGCTTCCAGATGTCCCGGACCGACGGATGCGGGCCGTCGAAGTTGATCGCCGAGGGCGAGCCGACCATCACGTCGACCACGCCGCCGCGGCCGCGGGTCCAGCCGCTCGGGCTGATCGCGGCGCGGACCGTCTTCTCGCGCGGGTTCGCGAGCACGTCGGCCACGTTCACCGGCGAGACGGGCACGTCCATGCCCGTCGACACGTCCGACTGCGGATCGAGGTCGACGACGAGCGTCGGGACGCCCTTCGCGAAGGCTGCCGACGCGAGCCCGAGGGTCACCGTGGTCTTCCCGACCCCGCCCTTCAGCGAGCTGACGCTCAGCACATGCACGGCCACTAGGTTAGCCGTGGACCCGGGCCACTTCCGGGGACGACACCCCCCGCCGTCGACAGCGAGGAGTCCGCTCGTGTTCCAGAAGATCCTCGTGGCCAACCGCGGTGAGATCGCCATCCGCGCCTTCCGCGCCGCGTACGAGCTCGGCGCGCGCACCGTCGCGGTGTTCCCGTACGAGGACCGCGACTCGCTGCATCGGCAGAAGGCGGATGAGGCGTACCAGATCGGCGAGCCGGGCCACCCGGTGCGCGCCTACCTCGACGTGGCGGAGATCATCCGCGTCGCCAAGGAGGCCGGCGCCGACGCGGTCTACCCCGGCTACGGCTTCCTGTCCGAGAACCCGGGGCTCGCCGAGGCCTGCGAGGCGAACGGGATCACGTTCATCGGGCCGCCCGCCCGGGTGCTGCGCTCCGCGGGCAACAAGGTGACGGCGAAGGAGCAGGCGATCGCCGCCGGCGTGCCGGTGCTGAAGTCGTCGCCGCCGAGCAACGACATCGAGGAGCTGCTCGCGGCGGCCGAGGGCATCGGGTTCCCGATCTTCGCGAAGGCCGTCGCGGGCGGCGGCGGCCGCGGGATGCGGCGCGTCGAGCGCCGCGAGGACCTGCGCGGCGCGCTCGAGAGCGCCATGCGCGAGGCCGACAGCGCCTTCGGCGACCCGACGATGTTCCTCGAGCAGGCGGTCCTCCGCCCCCGCCACATCGAGGTGCAGATCCTCGCCGACGGCGCGGGCACCACGCTGCACCTGTTCGAGCGGGACTGCTCCGTGCAGCGCCGGCACCAGAAGGTCGTCGAGATCGCCCCCGCTCCCAACCTCTCCGACGAGATCCGCCAGGCGCTCTACCGCGACGCCGTCGCGTTCGCCCGCTCGATCGGCTACGTGAACGCGGGGACCGTCGAGTTCCTCCTCGACACGGCGGGGGAGCGGGCGGGCGAGCACGTCTTCATCGAGATGAACCCGCGCATCCAGGTGGAGCACACCGTGACGGAGGAGATCACCGACGTCGACCTCGTGCAGTCCCAGATGCGGATCGCGGCGGGGGAGACGATGGCCGACCTCGGCCTGCGGCAGGAGGACCTCGCCATCCGCGGCGCGGCGCTGCAGTGCCGCATCACGACCGAGGACCCGAACGCGAACTTCCGGCCCGACACCGGCCGGATCACCACCTACCGCTCGCCCGGCGGCGCCGGGGTGCGCCTCGACGGCGGCACGATCAACCCCGGGGCGCAGATCAGCCCGCACTTCGACTCGATGCTCGCGAAGCTCACCTGCCGCGGTCGCGACTTCACCGCCGCCGTCGCCCGCGAGCGCCGCGCCCTCGCGGAGTTCCGCATCCGCGGCGTCGCCACGAACATCCCGTTCCTGCAGGCCGTGCTCGACGATCCGGCGTTCGTCTCGGGCGACCTCTCGACGGCGTTCATCGAGGAGCGGCCGCAGCTCTTCCGCCAGAACCCGTCCCGGGACCGCGGCACGAAGATCCTCAACTGGCTCGCCGACGTGACCGTCAACCAGCCCAACGGCCCGATGCCGGCCGGTCCGAGCCCGGTGGACAAGCTGCCCGCTGTGGACCTGCACCACCCCGCGCCGGCCGGATCGCGGCAGCGGCTGCTCGAGCTCGGCCCCGCCGGCTGGGCGAAGGCGCTCCGCGAGCAGACCCCGCTCGCCGTCACCGAGACCACGTTCCGGGACGCGCACCAGTCGCTGCTCGCGACGCGCGTGCGCACGAAGGACCTCGCCGCGGTGCTGCCGCACGTCGCGCGCCTCACCCCGCAGCTGCTCACCGTCGAGGCGTGGGGCGGCGCGACGTACGACGTCGCCCTCCGGTTCCTCGGCGAGGACCCGTGGGAGCGGCTCGCCACCTTCCGCGAGGCCCTGCCGAACGTGGCCATCCAGATGCTGCTCCGCGGCCGCAACACCGTCGGCTACACGCCCTACCCGACCGAGGTGACGGACGCCTTCGTGGCGGAGGCCGCAGCGACCGGCGTCGACGTCTTCCGCATCTTCGACGCGCTGAACGACGTCGAGCAGATCCGGCCCGCGATCGACGCCGTGCTCGCCACCGGCACCGCCGTCGCGGAGGCGGGCGTCTGCTACACGGCCGACCTCCTGGACCCGGCGGAGCAGCTGTACACGCTCGACTACTACCTGCGGCTCGCCGAGCGGATGGTGGAGGCGGGCGCGCACGTGCTCGCCGTCAAGGACATGGCCGGCCTGCTGCGCCCCCGCGCGGCGGCGAAGCTCGTGGAGGCGTTCCGCCGCGAGTTCGACCTGCCCGTGCACGTGCACACGCACGACACGGCCGGCGGTCAGCTCGCGACGCTGCTCGCCGCGAGCGACGCGGGCGCCGACGCCGTCGACGTCGCCTCCGCGCCGATGGCGGGCACCACCAGCCAGCCGTCCTTCTCCGCGCTCGTCGCCGCGCTCGCGCACACCGAGCGCGACACGGGCATCCCGCTGTCCGCGGTCTCCGACCTCGAGCCGTACTGGGAGGCCGTCCGGAGCCTCTACAAGCCGTTCGAGTCCGGCCTGCCCGGCCCCACCGGCCGCGTGTACCACCACGAGATCCCCGGCGGCCAGCTCTCGAACCTGCGGCAGCAGGCGATCGCCCTGGGCCTCGCCGACCGGTTCGAGCTCATCGAGGACCTGTACGCCGCCTCGAACCGCATCCTCGGCCGCATCCCGAAGGTCACGCCGTCGTCGAAGGTCGTCGGCGACCTCGCGCTGCAGCTCGCCGCGACCGAGGCCGATCCGCACGACTTCGAGCAGCACCCCGAGCGCTACGACATCCCCGACTCGGTCGTCGGCTTCATGGCGGGCGAGCTCGGGGACCTGCCGGGCGGATGGCCGGAGCCGTTCCGCACCAAGGTGCTCGCGGGTCGCACGGTGAAGACCGGCGTGACGCCCCTCGGCGACGCCGACCTGGCCGCCCTCGACGGCGACTCCGCCACCCGCCGCGCGGCGCTCAACCGGCTGCTGTTCCCCGGACCGACGAAGCAGTTCACCGAGCTGCACGAGCTGTTCGGCGACCTCTCCATCCTCGACACCGCCGACTACCTCTACGGCCTCCAGCCCGGCAGCGAGCACACCGTCCGGATCGCGAAGGGCGTGCAGCTGTTCGTCGCGCTCGAGGCGATCGGCGAGGCCGACGACAAGGGCATGCGGACCGTCATGACCACCCTGAACGGGCAGCTGCGGCCGGTGTTCGTGCGCGACCGGAGCATCGTGGTGAACGTCCGCAGCGCCGAGAAGGCCGACCCGAACCGCGCCGGCGAGATCGGCGCGCCGTTCGCCGGTGTCGTCACCGTGAAGGTCGAGCAGGGGGAGCGGGTCGAGCCGGGTCAGACGATCGCGACCATCGAGGCGATGAAGATGGAGGCCTCCATCACCACGCCGATCGGCGGCGCCGTCGCCCGGCTCGCGGTGAGCGGGACCAGCCAAGTCGAGGCGGGCGATCTGCTCGTCGTCGTCGAGTGAGGGTCGCCTGAACCGACGGCCGAGACGGCCGTCGGCGCTGGGGTCGCGGCGACCGGCCGAAAAATACGGAGCGTAGAGATACCCCCCCCCCGGAGAAGC
>JBQCCU010000373.1:0-2330 GCA_051961935.1 Amnibacterium sp.
AGTCCCGCGTAGGCGGTGCCGAGCGACGGGACGCGGTCGATCACGTCGGTGACGAGCGTGAACCGGTCGAGGTCGTTCAGCATCACCATGTCGAACGGCGTCGTGGTGGTGCCCTCCTCGATGTAGCCGTGGACGTGGAACTGGTCGTGGTTCGCGCGCTTGTACGTGAGCCGGTGGATGAGCGTCGGGTAGCCGTGGTAGGCGAAGATCACCGGCTTGTCCGGCGTGAAGATCGCGTCGAACTCCTTGTCGGGGAGCCCGTGCGGGTGCTGGCGGTCCGACTCGAGGCGCATCAGGTCGACGACGTTCACGACCCGCACCTTCAGGTCGGGGATGTGCTGCCGCAGCAGGTCCGCCGCCGCGAGGGTCTCGAGCGTCGGCACCTCGCCCGCGCAGGCGAGCACCACGTCCGGCTCGCCGTCGGTGGTCGAGGCCCAGTCCCAGATGCCGACGCCGCGCGTGCAGTGCGCGACCGCCTCGTCCATCGACAGGTAGTCGAGCTGCGGCTCCTTGCCCGCCACGATCACGTTGATGTACTGGCGGCTGCGCAGCGCGTGGTCGGCGACGGAGAGCAGGCAGTTGCTGTCCGGCGGCAGGTAGACGCGGGCGAGCTCGGCCTTCTTGTTCACCACGTGGTCGATGAAGCCCGGGTCCTGGTGGCTCGAGCCGTTGTGGTCCTGCCGCCACACGTGCGAGGTGACGAGGTAGTTCAGGCTCGCGATCGGCATCCGCCAGTCGATGCGGTTGATGTCGTGCAGCCACTTCGCGTGCTGGTTCACCATCGAGTCGACGATGTGCAGGAACGCCTCGTACGAGTTGAAGAGGCCGTGGCGCCCGGTGAGCAGGTAGCCCTCGAGCCAGCCCTGGCAGAGGTGCTCGGACAGCACCTCCATCACCCGGCCGGCGGGATCGAGGGAGGCGTCCGTGTCGAGGATCGGCTCCTCCCACGCCCGTCCCGTCGTCTCGAACACGGCCTGCAGCCGGTTCGAGGCGGTCTCGTCCGGGCCGAGGATGCGGAACCGGTCGGGGTTCAGCCGCATCACGTCGCGGAGGTACTCGCCGAGCACGGTGGTGGCGGGATGCTCGGTCGTGCCCGGGTTCGCGACCTCGATCCCGTAGGAGCGGAAGTCGGGCAGCTCGAGCGCCTTCAGCAGCACCCCGCCGTTCGTGTGGGGGTTCGATCCCATCCGCCGGGTGCCGGTCGGCGCGAGCTCGGCGAGCTGGCGGGTGAGGCGGCCGGGTTCGTCGAAGAGCTCCTCGGGGTGGTAGCTGCGCATCCACTCCTCGAGCATGCGGAGGTGCTCGCCGTTCGTGCGCACCTCGCCGAGCGGCACCTGGTGCGCCCGGAAGGTGCCCTCGACCTGCTGCCCGTCCACCTCCTTCGGGCCCGTCCAGCCCTTCGGCGTGCGGAGCACGATCATCGGCCAGCGCGCCGGTCCGGTGGAGGGCTCGCCCTCGCGGGCCTCCTCCTGGATGCCCTGGATCGCGTCCAGGCAGGTGTCGAGCGCGTCCGCGAAGGCGCGGTGCACCGGCATCGGATCGTCCCCCGCCACCACGATCGGGTCCCAGCCCCAGCCGCGGATCAGCTCGAGCAGCTGCTCCTCCGGGAGCCGCGCGAGCACGGTGGGGTTCGCGATCTTGTACCCGTTCAGGTGCAGGATCGGCAGCACGGCGCCGTCACGCGCGGCGTTCAGGAACGCGGGGGCGTGCCAGCTCGTGGCGAGCGGCCCCGTCTCCGCCTCGCCGTCGCCGATCACGGTGAAGGCGACGAGGTCGGGGTTGTCGAACACCGCGCCGGTCGCGTGCATGAGGGAGTAGCCGAGCTCGCCGCCCTCGTTGATCGAGCCGGGCGTCTCGGGGGCCGCATGGCTCGGGATGCCGCCGGGGAAGGAGAACTGGCGGAACAGCCGCCGCATCCCCTCCTCGTTCTCCGAGATGCCCGGGTACACCTCCGAGTAGGTGCCCTCCAGGTAGGTGTTCGCGACGACGCCGGGTCCGCCGTGGCCGGGCCCGGCGAGATAGATCGCGTCGAGGTCCCGCTCCCTGATCACCCGGTTCGCGTGCACGTAGACGAGGTTCAGGCCCGGGGTGGTGCCCCAGTGGCCGAGCAGGCGCGGCTTGACGTGCTCGGGCGCCAGCGGCTCCTTCAGCAGCGGGTTGTCGAGGAGGTAGATCTGCCCGACGGACAGGTAGTTCGCGGCGGACCAGTAGCGGTGCATCCGCGTCAGCAGCGCGTCGTCGACGCGGGAGGAAGCGGTCTCGGTGGCGGTCACGCCCCCACCATGGCCCCGTCCGCTGAACGGCGCCAGGCAGCGGGGAGACGGACGGTC
>JBQCCU010000374.1:0-6984 GCA_051961935.1 Amnibacterium sp.
CGATTCCTGCCGCATCCCGTCGACGGAAGCGGTACGAATCGCGACGCGGGGGCGATCAGAGCTGCTCGAGGCGTGGCAGCACCCGCTCCGCGAGGCGCGCCGTCGTCCCCGCCGGGTCGGGCGCTGCCGCCCGCACCCACACCTGGTCGATGCCGAGGCCCGCGTACGCGGCCATCCGGGTGATGAAGGCGTCGGTCTCGGCGTCCTCGCCGGAGGTCGTGAGGGTCAGCTGGATCGACGCGAAGTCGCGCCCGACGTCGTCGCAGTGCCGGCGGAGCACGTCGAGCTTCCGGCCCACCTCGTCGGGGCCGAGGTCGAAGAGGTTGCACGCGTCGCCGTGCTCCGCCACGAGCCGCAGCGTCTTCCGCTCGCCCCCGCCGCCGATGAGGATCGGCGGATGCGGCCGCTGGATCGGCTTCGGGTTGGCGATCGTCGCGCCCGCCCGGTAGTGCCGGCCCTCGTACCGGCCGTCGTCGTCGCTCCACATCCGCTCGCAGATCTCGAGCGCCTCGGTCAGCCGCTCGAACCGCTCCGTGAGCGGCGGGAACGGGACCCCGTAGGCGGCGTGCTCCTCCTCGTACCAGGCCGCCCCGATCCCGAGGAACGCGCGGCCGTTCGAGAGCACGTCGAGCGTCGTGACCGTCTTCGCGAGCAGCGCCGGATAGCGGTAGGTCACGCCGGTGACGAGGGTGCCGAGCCGCAGCCGCTGCGTGAGCGCGGCGAGGTACCCGAGGGTCGTGTAGCCCTCGAGCATCGGCTCGGCCGACCCACCGAGCGGGATCATCTGGAACCAGTGGTCCATCACCGTCATCGCGGCGAAGCCGCCCTCGTCCGCGGCCCGCGCCGTGTCGGCGAGGAGGCCGCGCAGCGAGTCCGGCGCGCCGGGCATCGAGAAGTTCGGGAAGTGCAGCGCGAGCTTCATGTGCTCATGCTGCTCCCAGCAACCTGAGGCCGCTTCTCAGGCGGGCACGTACACCGTCAGCGTCTCGGCGACGAGGGCGGGGCGGTCCGAGCCCTCCACCTCGAGCGTCACCGACTGCTTGACGCGGATGCCGCTCGGGATGCGCTCCGCGGCCACGATCGACGCGGAGGCGCGCACCCGGCTGCCAGAGGCGACCGGGGTGAGGAACCGCACCCGATCCGATCCCGCGTTCACGACGAGCGCGACCCCGTCCACCGAGATCAGCTCGAACATCACCCGCGCGAGCAGCGACAGGGAGAGGTAGCCGTGGGCGATCGTGCCGCCGAACGGGCCCGCCGCCGCCCGCTCCGGGTCGACATGGATCCACTGGTGTTCGTCGGTCGCGTCGGCGAAGCGGTCGATGCGCGCCTGATCGATCTCGATCCACCCGCTCGTGCCGAGGTCGGTGCCGACCGCGTCGAGGAGCGCCTCTGGGGAGGGGAAGGAGACGCTCACGCCTTCGGCCCGCCCGCGACGTAGAGCACCTGGCCCGACACGAACGACGAGGCCGGCGAGCAGAAGAAGCTGGCGGCGTTCGCGATGTCCTCGGGCTGCCCGACCCGGCCGACCGGGATCTCGCGGGCCGCGCCCTCCAGGAACTGGTCGAAGCTGACCCGCATCCGCTCCGCCGTCTGCTTCAGCATGTCGGTGGCGATGAAGCCGGGGGCGATCGCGTTCGCCGTGATGTTGTACCGCCCGAGCTCGATCGCGAGCGTCTTCGTGAAGCCCTGCAGGCCCGCCTTCACGGCCGCGTAGTTCGCCTGGCCGCGGTTGCCGAGGGCGCCCGTGGAGGAGAGGCTGACGATGCGGCCCCACCTCGCCTCGACCTGGGGCCGCGGCACCGCCCGCGTCATGAGGAACGCGCCCTTGAGGTGCACGGCGACCACCTGGTCCCAGTCCTCATCCGTCATCTTGAAGATGAGGTTGTCGCGGAGGATCCCGGCGTTGTTCACGAGCACCGTCGGGGCGCCGAGCCCGTCCGCGACCGCCTGCACGGCCCGCTCGACCTGGTCCCGGTCGGTGACGTCGGCGCCGATGCCGAGCGCCCGGCCGCCGGAGGACTCGATGGCGGCGACGGTCGTGGCGGTCGCCTCCTCGGCCAGGTCGATCACGCCGACGGCCATGCCGTCCGCGGCGAGCCGCTTCGCGATCGCCGCGCCGATGCCGCGGGCGGCACCGGTCACGATCGCGACGCGCTGGGTGGGGGAGTCGGGCATGGGTCAGATCCTCTCGTCGAAGGTGATGAGCTGCCGGAGCGCGGTGCCGGAGGCGAGGGCGTCCATCGCCGCGTTCACGTCGGGAAGGGGCAGGGTCGCGGAGACGAGCCGCTCCACCGGCAGGCGCCCCGCGCGCCACAGGTCGGCGTAGACGGGCACGTCCCGCTCGGGCACCGACGAGCCGAGGTAGCTGCCCACGACGGTGCGTGCCTCGGCGGTGAACGTCAGCGGCGGGAGCGACGCGCGTGCCGCGGGCGACGGCAGGCCCACGGTCACCGTCGTGCCCCCGGGCGCCGTCGCGGCGAACGCCGTCTCGAAGGCCGGGGCGGAGCCCGCCGCCTCGATCACGATCCGCGCCGTCCTGCCGCCCAGCGCCTCCGGCGTCGCCGTGTCCGCGAACCCGAGGGCGCGCGCGGCGGCCCGCTTGCCGGGCCCCGCGTCGACGCCGAGGACGGGATGCCCGAGCGCTCGGGCGACGAGCGCCGCGGCCAGGCCCACGCCTCCGAGCCCGACCACGAGGATCGGCTCACCGGGCAGCGCCCCTGAGGCGTTGCGGACCGCGCCGCCGCCGGTGAGCACGGCGCAGCCGAGCAGCGCGGCGACGCCCGGCGGCACGTCCGCGGGGATCGGCACGACGGAGCGCCGGTCGACCACGGCGTGGGTGGCGAAGGCGGACGCGCCCAGGTGATGGGCGATCTGCTCGCCGTGCCGCGTGAGGCGCGAGCCACCGCCGAGCAGCTCGCCTGCAGCGTTCGCGGCGGACCCCCGCTCGCACGGCAGGCGCCCGTCCGTGCGGCAGCCGGCGCACTCGCCGCAGCGCGGCAGGAAGGTGAGCACCACGCGGTCACCCGGCGCGACGTCGGCCACACCGCCGCCGACGGCCTCCACGATGCCGGCCGCCTCGTGCCCGAGCAGCATCGGCACCGGGCGGGGCCGGCTCCCGTCGACGACCGAGAGGTCGGAGTGGCAGACACCGGCGGCCTCGATGCGCACGAGCAGCTCACCGGGACCCGGATCCGCGAGCTCGAGCTCGCCGACGGAGATCGGACGGGAGTCCCCGTAGGGGCGGGGACGGGCCACCGCCTCGAGCACGGCCCCCGTGATCCGCATGCGACCTCCCCGTCGCCGCCATCCTATGCACCGCCCTGCATCAACTTCCGAGACGTTGCAGGGGGCGGGACGCAGGGTTTCGCAGGCGCCTGGCGCGGAATTGCGCGGACTTGGGGCTAGCGTCGGAGATCGTGACCGACGTCGTCCACACCATCGAAGCCCCGTCCGTGCGGACCGAGACCGACAGCCTCGGCACCGTCGACATCCCGGCCGCCGCCTACTGGGGCGCGCACACCGCGCGGGCGCTCGAGAACTTCCCGATCTCCGGGCGGCCCATCTCGATCCACCCGCGGCTCGTCGACGCGCTGGTGATCGTGAAGCAGGCGGCCGCGCGCGCGAACCGGGACCTCGGCGTGCTGAGCGAGGAGAAGGCGGACCTGATCGAGCGCGCCTGCCGCCTGATCCGCGACGGCCGCTTCCACGACCAGTTCGTGGTCGACGTGATCCAGGGCGGCGCCGGCACCTCGACGAACATGAACGCGAACGAGGTCGTCGCGAACGTCGCACTCGAGCTCGCGGGCCGCCCGCTCGGCGACTACGCGTTCATCAACCCGATCGACGACGTGAACCGCAGCCAGTCGACGAACGACGTCTACCCGACGGCCGCGAAGATCTCGATCGCCCTCGCCCTCACCGACTTCCTCGGCGAGCACGACCTGCTGCGGGAGGCCTTCGCGGCGAAGGGCCAGGAGTTCCACGACGTGCTGAAGGTGGGCCGCACCCAGCTGCAGGACGCCGTGCCGATGACCCTCGGCCAGGAGTTCCACGGCTTCGCGACGACGCTCGGCGAGGACGAGGACCGGATCCGCGAGGTGCTGCCGCTGCTCCGGGAGATCAACCTCGGCGCGACCGCGATCGGCACCGGCATCACGGCCGACCCGCGCTACCCGGCCACCGTCCGCCGGCACCTCAGCGAGCTGCTCGGGGAGGAGTACGTGACCGCCCGCGACCTGGTGGAGGCGACCAGCGACACGGGCGTGTTCATGCAGATGTCGGGCGTGCTGAAGCGTGCGGCCGTGAAGCTCAGCAAGATCTGCAACGACCTCCGGCTGCTGTCCTCCGGCCCGCAGGCCGGGCTCGGCGAGATCGTGCTGCCGCCCCGGCAGGCGGGGTCCTCGATCATGCCCGGCAAGGTGAACCCGGTCATCCCCGAGGTGGTGAACCAGATCGCCTTCGCCGTCGTCGGTCACGACGTGTCGGTGACGTTGGCCGCCGAGGGCGGGCAGCTGCAGCTGAACGCGTTCGAGCCGCTGATCCTGCACTCGATCCTCACCAACGTCTCCTGGCTCGCCGCCGGCTGCCGCACCCTGCGGGTCAACTGCGTCGAGGGCATCCAGGCGAACATCGACCGCCTCGACTCGATGGTGCGCACCTCCGTCGGCGTCGTGACGGCGCTGACGCCCTACATCGGCTACGCGGCCTCCTCGGCGCTCGCCAAGGCCGCCCTGCTCACCGGCCGCAGCGTGGCGGACCTCGTGGTCGAGGCGGGCCTGATGACCCGCGAGCGCGTCGAGTTCCTCACCTCGCCCGCGCGCCTCTCGGGCATGGACAACCCCACCGGGCCGGTGGCCGTCGTCGGGTCGGAGGGCGTCGCGCAGGCGCTGCTGTCGCCGAGCGAGGCCGACTCGATCTGACCCCCGCGCGCCGTCGGTACGGTGGTGGCGTGCACGTCCCCGTGACGGGCCTGCTCCGCTCGGAGCGGTCCGGATGAGCGTCCGGCTCGCGACCCCCGCGGACACGGCCGCGCTCGCCGACGTCGCCGCAGCGACCTTCGGGCTCGCGTGCCCGCCGCACACGACGCCGGAGGCGGTGGCGGCCTTCGTCGGTGAGCACCTCACCGAGGCGCGCTTCGCGACGTACCTCGCCGATCCGGCGCGCGTGATCGTGGTCGACGATCCCGCCGACGGCGGCCCGCTGCGCGGCTACACCATGCTCGTGCTCACGGAGCCCTCGGACCCGGACGTGCAGGCCGCCGTCCGCATCCGTCCGACGAGCGAGCTCTCGAAGTGCTACGTGCGCGCCGACGACCACGGCCGCGGCGTCGCCGCCCGGCTGCTCGCCCGCACGCTCGACGAGGCGCGCGTCCGCGGCGCGGCCGGCATGTGGCTCGGCACCAACACGGAGAACGCCAGGGCCGTCCGCTTCTACGAGAAGCACGGCTTCGTGAAGGTCGGCCGCAGGCGGTTCCGGGTCGGCGACGGCGAGGAGCACGACTTCGTGCTCGAGCGCCCGCTCGCGTCCTGAGCAGGCGTCCCGGTCGGGAAGGATGGGGGCGTGAGCCGCATCGACGCGTGGTGGAAGCAGGCCGTCGTCTACCAGGTCTATCCGCGGAGCTTCGCGGACTCCGACGGGGACGGCATCGGGGACCTCGGCGGGGTGCTCGCCCACCTGGACCATCTCCAGGCGCTCGGGGTCGACGTCGTCTGGCTGTCGCCGATCTACCGGTCGCCGCAGGCGGACAACGGCTACGACATCAGCGACTACCAGGACATCGACCCGCTCTTCGGCACGCTGGAGCAGGTCGACCGACTGATCGCCGGCCTCCACGAACGCGGGATGCGGCTCGTCATGGACCTCGTGGTGAACCACACCTCCGACGAGCACCCGTGGTTCGCCGCCTCGCGCTCGAGCCGCCAGGACCCGAAGCGCGACTGGTACATCTGGCGCGACGGCCGCGACGGCGCGGAGCCGAACAACTGGGGCTCCTTCTTCTCCGGCTCCGCCTGGCAGCTCGATCCGGCCTCCGGCCAGTACTACCTGCACCTCTTCGACGTGAAGCAGCCCGACCTCAACTGGGAGAACCGGGAGGTGCGGGAGGCGGTCTACGCGATGATGCGCTGGTGGCTCGACCGCGGGGTCGACGGCTTCCGGATGGACGTCATCAACTTCCTCTCGAAGGAGCAGGACTTCGCCGACGCCCCGCCGATCGCCGGGCACCGCTACGTGAACGCGTTCGCGATGATCGCGGACGGCCCGCGGATGCACGAGTTCCTGCAGGAGATGACGCGCGAGGTCTTCCACGGCCGGGAGGGCAAGTACCTCACGGTGGGGGAGATGCCCGGCGTCACCACCCAGGAGGCCGTGCTGTACACCGACCCCGCGCGGGCCGAGGTCGACATGGTGTTCCAGTTCGAGCACGTGAGCATCGACCAGGGCACGACGAAGTGGGACCACCTCCCGCTCGACCGGGTGGCGCTGAAGCAGTCGCTGCACCGCTGGCAGGTCGCGCTCGCCGAGCGGGGCTGGAACAGCCTCTACTGGGACAACCACGACCAGTCGCGCGCCGTCTCCCGCTTCGGCGACGACGATCCCGAGTACTGGGCGGCGTCCGCGAAGGCGCTCGGCACGATCCTGCACGGCATGCGCGGCACGCCGTACGTGTACCAGGGGGAGGAGCTGGGGATGACGAACTACCCGTTCGGCGCCGCCGACGAGCACCGGGACGTGGAGGCGGTGAACCACTGGAAGGACGTCCTCGCCTCGGGAGCGGACCAGCACACGGCGCTCGCCGCGATGTACGCCGTCACCCGGGACAACGCGCGGACCCCGATGCAGTGGGACGCCTCCGAGCACGCCGGCTTCACGGCCGGCACCCCGTGGTTCCCGGTGAACCCGAACCACACCTGGCTGAACGCGGCGGAGCAGGCGGCCCGGCCCACCTCCGTGCTCGCCCACTACCGTCGGCTGATCCGCCTG
>JBQCCU010000375.1:0-2950 GCA_051961935.1 Amnibacterium sp.
CCGCCGCGCGGGCGGAGCGGGCGTGCACCGCCCCCATGAAGCCGCCGCCGATGAGGCCGGCGCGCATCAGCCGAGGTCCGAGGCGGCGGCGGGGTCCCATTCGACGGGCAGCGGGTCGGGCTGCGGCGCGCGGCTCGCGACGTCGACGAAGCGGTCGGTCTCAGCCGCCTCCGCGATCGAGAGCATGACGTCGAGCACGTGGGCGGCGAGCGCGCCGCTCGCCCGCTCGCGGCCACCGCTGCGGATCGCGCGCGCGAGGTCGAGCACCCCGAGCCCCCTGCCGGCGTCGGCGCCTTCGGCGGTGAGGGTCTCGGGCTCGTCCGAGCCGCGCCGCCAGAGCGTCGTGTCGCCGTCGAACCGGTTCGGGTCGGGCAGCACGAGCACGCCGTCGGAGCCGGTGATCTCGACGAAGCCCTGCCGGGCGAGCGCGGACTGGAAGCTGAAGGTCGACTGGGCCGACGCGCCGCCCTCGGCGAAGCGGAGCAGCGCCCCGACGTGCGTCGGCACCTCGACCGGGAACTCCGTGCCCGCGATGGGGCCGGAGCCGACCGTGCGGGTCGCGAACGCGGTCGAGGCGGTGGCCGCGACCGACCCGACGGAGCCGAACGCCGAGACGAGGGTCGTGAGGTAGTACGGCCCCATGTCGAGCAGCGGGCCACCGCCGCGTGCGAAGAGGAAGGCGGGGTTCGGGTGCCACGACTCCGGGCCGGGGGAGAGCATCATCGTCGTCGCGGTGAGCGGCGTGCCGATCACGCCCTCCCGGATGGCGCGCAGCGCGGTCTGGATGCCGGCGCCGAGCACGGTGTCCGGGGCGCACGCGACCCGCAGGCCCGCCCGGTCCGCGTGCGCGAGCAGCTCGGTCGCCGAGGCGCGGTCGAGCGTCAGCGGCTTCTCGTTCCACACGTGCTTGCCGGCGTCGAGCGCCTGGTGCGCGACGTCCGCGTGGGCGGCCGGGATCGTGAGGTTCACGACGATCTCGACGTCCTCGTCCGCGAGCAGGCGGTCGACCGAACCGGATCCGGCGACGCCGTACTTCTGCGCCTGCGCCTCCGCGCGCGGCACGTCGAGGTCGGCGATGAACCGCACGGCGACGTCGGGGAAGGTCGTGAGGTTGGTCAGGTACTGGTCGCTGATGACGCCGGCGCCGATGACGCCGACGCCGACGGGGCGCCGGCTCATCGCTCGAGCTCGGAGACGAAGCGGAAGGACTCGGCGAGGCCGTCGAACGGGTCGCCCGCGTAGGCGTCGAACTCGAGGACGCGGATGGCCTGCGGCGCCGCGGCGAGCACGGCCGGCACGTCCACGTCGCCCTGGCCGGCGGGCAGCTGCGTGGAGGTGTCGCGGGTGATCGGGCCGTCCTTCACGTGGATGAACCTCACCCGGTCGCCGAGCCTGCGCAGCAGGTCGGGCGCGGACCGCCCGCCCACGGTGACCCAGAACGTGTCGACCTCGAGCACGACGGCGGGGTCGAGGTGCTGCTCGAGCAGCTCGAGGCCGGTGACCCCGTCGAACTCCGCCTGCAGCTCGTGCTCGTGGTTGTGGTAGCCGAACGCGAGATCGAACTCGGCGGCCGCGGCGGCGATCCGGTTCATCCGGTCGGCGACCGCCTTGATGTCGTCGGCCGACTGCCAGTGCTCCCGCGGGTGGTGCGGGTCGATGAGGGTGCCGACGCCGACCGTCTTCGACGCCTCGAACGCCTTGCGGGGGTCGTCGTACTGGAGCACGGGGGCATGCCCGGAGGGCGCGGTGAGCCCGGCGTCCTTCAGCGCGGCGGCGTACTCCTCGGCGCGGTCGACGAACCCGTAGAGCTCGACGGTGGTGAACCCGATCCCCGCCAGCCGCTGCAGCGCGGCGGGGAGATCGGCGGCCACGGCGTCCCGGACCGAGTACAGCTGGACGGACAGGGGCTGAGCCGGCACGGATGCTCCTTCGCAGGTGGACGGGCGACGCGTTCGTCGCGGCGCTCGACCAGGCTATCCCCGGCGGTTTGTTGTCCGCCCCCACGATCGCTGGGTGCCCCAGACGTGCTGCGCCCGGTCCATGAGCGCGACCACCGCGACGTGCGGCACGGTGAGCGCCGAGATCAGCACGAGGTAGACCCCCAGCAGCCCCGCCGGCCCGGCACGGTGGGGGAGGACCGCCGCGAGCACCCCGAGGAGGGCGAGCGCGACGACGGTCAGCGGCGCGGCGGCGCGCGCGAACCGCGCGAGGGCCGGCAGCACCCGGCCGGACCGCAGTGCGGCGGCGGAAGGCCCGTCGAGGAGCTGGAGCCGCACGATGTGGCGCAGGGAGTGCCACAGGCAGAAGTAGAGGCCGACCGCGAGCACGGGCGGCACGACGGCGAAGAACGCGAGCAGCAGCACGGTCTCCCCGGCGCGCGACGCCCGTTCGCGCCCCCGGTCGAGGGCGAGATCGGCGGCCACGACGGCGAGGAGGACCCCGAGGGCGGTCAGGCGCACCGCCGGGGCCTGCGCGAGCGCCGGCAGGCCGGCCGCGCCGGGTGCGAAGAGCGCGGTGGTGGCGGCGATCACCGAGGCGTATGCCGCCGGCTGCGCCGCGAGCGGCACGAGCATCGGGATGGCGCCCCGCGCGGCGAGGTGCGCGGCGCGTGCGGCCCGGCCGCCCATCCGCGGATCCCGGGCCGCCGCGACGAAGAGGTCGCCCTGACCCCAGTGGAACCAGGTGAGCAGGATGAACGCCACGAAGCCCACGGCGGGCGCGAGCGCCCACATCGCGAGGTCCGCGGCGCCGAGCACCGCGTAGAGCCCGACGACCGCGAGCATCGGCGCCGGTCGCGGCGCGCGGCCGGCGAGTCGCGACGGCACGAGGTGGTCGATGGCGCCGTGCGGGAGCCCGAGCAGCACGAGCGAGACGAGGAACGGGACGACCTGGGCGGCTTCCGGGATCCCGATGCCGGCGAGCGCCAGAGCCCCGGCGAGCACGGTGACGG
>JBQCCU010000376.1:0-3303 GCA_051961935.1 Amnibacterium sp.
CGCCTCGGCCGCCCCGTCCACCCGAACGACCACGTCAACGCGTCCCAGTCCTCGAACGACGTGTTCCCGACCTCGGTGCACGTCGCCGCCACCGAGGCCACCCTCGGCGACCTCGTCCCGGCCCTCGACCACCTCGCGGGGTCGCTGGAGGCGCGCGCGGGCGAGTGGGCGAAGCTCGTGAAGCCCGGCCGCACCCACCTGATGGACGCGACGCCCGTCACCTTCGGGCAGGAGTTCGGGGGCTACGCCCGCCAGATCCGGCTCGGCATCGAGCGGGTCCGCGCCGCGGTGCCGCGCCTCGCCGAGGTGCCCCTCGGCGGCACCGCCACCGGCACCGGCATCAACACGCCCGCCGGGTTCTCGCCCCGCGTGATCGCGATCCTCGCCGACACGACCGGGCTGCCCATCACCGAGGCCGCCGACCACTTCGAGGCGCAGGGCGCCCGCGACGGGCTCGTCGAGGCCTCCGGCGCCCTCCGCGTGCTCGCGGTGAGCCTGACCAAGATCTGCAACGACCTCCGCTGGATGGGCTCCGGCCCCAACACCGGCCTCGGCGAGCTGCACATCCCCGACCTGCAGCCCGGCTCCTCGATCATGCCCGGCAAGGTGAACCCGGTGATCCCCGAGGCCACGCTCATGGTGGCCGCGCGGGTCGTCGGCAACGACGCCACCATCGCGTGGGCGGGCGCTTCCGGCGTCTTCGAGCTGAACGTCGCCATCCCGGTGATGGGCACCGCGCTGCTCGAGTCCATCCGCCTGCTCGCGAACGTGTCGCGGCTGCTCGCCGACAAGGTGATCGCCGGGCTCACCGTGAACGAGGACCGGGCGCGGGCGCTCGCGGAGTCGTCCCCGTCGATCGTGACGCCGCTGAACCGGGTGATCGGCTACGAGGCCGCGGCGAAGGTCGCCAAGCACGCGGTCGCCCAGGGCGTGACCGTGCGGCAGGCCGTGGTCGACCTCGGCTTCGTCGAGCGCGGCGAGGTCACCGAGGAGCAGCTGGACCGTGCCCTCGACGTGCTCTCGATGACGCACCCCGGCTGATGCGCGCCATCCAGGTCACCGCCTTCGGCGGCCCCGAGGTGCTCGTCCTCCGCGAGGTGCCCGAGCCGGTCCCGGGCCCCGGGCAGGTGCTCGTGGACGTCGAGGCGGCCGGCGGGAACTTCGCCGAGACGATGCAGACGCGGGACGCGTACGTCGCCCGCACCACCCTCCCGTTCGTTCCGGGATCGGAGGTCGTCGGCCGCACCGCGGACGGCCGCCGCCTGCTCGGCTTCTCCAGCACGGGCGCGTACGCGGAGCGCGCGCTGCTCGACGAGCGCACCGCCGCGCCGCTGCCCGAGGACGTGCCGGCCGGCGTCGCCCTCGCGCTCCTCGTGCAGGGCGTCACCGCCGCGCTCGTGCTCGGCGACACCGGTCGCATGCAGCAGGGCGACACGGTGCTCGTGCACGCCGGCGCCGGCGGGGTGGGCAGCCTCGCGATCCAGCTCGCGCGACGCCGCGGCGCGGGCCACATCGTGGCGACCGCGTCGACGAGCGAGAAGCGGTCCCTGGTGCTGCGGCTCGGCGCCGACGAGGCCGTCGACTCGGCCGCGCCCGACCTCGCGGCGGCCCTGCAGGCGGCGGCGGGCAACCGCCGGTACGACCTGATCCTCGACGGCGTGGCCGGTCCCGCGTTCACCGCCGGGCTGCGGCTGCTGCACCGCCGCGGCCGCATCGTCGTCTACGGCGCGGCCGGCGGCGACCTCTCCGCCACCGTCGACCCGGTCGCACTCATCCGCGGCAGCAGGACGGTCGCGGGCTTCTGGCTCGTCGACCACCTCGACCGGGTGCCGGCCGTGGTCGGTGAGCTGCTCGGCCTGCTCGCCGAGGGGGCGATCAGCCCGATCGTCGGCGGCGGCTACCCGCTCGCCGAGGCGCGCCGCGCCCACGAGGACCTGCTGGGCCGGCGCACCGAGGGCAAGCTGATCCTGACCCCCTGACCGCGTGACGGAGCCGGCTCAGGCGGGCCGCGGCGACAGGTGCTCGTGCACGGCGACCCAGCCGCCGTCGCGGCGCTCGAAGACGATGGTCTCCCGCTCCTGCACGGTCTCGCGCACGCCGCCGGTCTCGAGCCGCGTCGTGACGTCGTGGACGAAGACCGCCGCGTCCCCGAGCATCCGGACCGTCGCCGCGGCGCTCGTGCACCCGTGCACCCGGAAGCCGTCCTCCGCCTCCCAGCGCGCCCAGAGCCGCTCGTAGGCGGCCCGGTCGGGCAGCCGCTCCCCGCTCGTGTGGAAGACGAAGTCGGCGTCGGGCGCGAAGCAGGCGAAGTAGCGCGCGGTGTCGTGGGCGCCGAACGCGGCGACGAGCGCGGCGGCCGCCTCCCGCACGGCCGCCTCGCTCCCCGGGTCAGCCAACGGCCTTCGCCCGTCGCACGGCGGCCCTGGCGGCCGCGGAGTCCGCGTTCTGCACGATCGGCGCGGGCGTGCCCGGCCGGCTCGGGACGAGCCGCGGCCCCTCGGGGCCGAAGCAGTAGTCGGGCTCGGGGAAGATCCAGAGCGCGGCGAGGTAGAGCACGGCCGCGCTGACGATGCCGGACAGCAGGCTGAGGTCGATGCCGCCCGCGAGGTCGCGGAAGGGCCCGATCACGATGGGCGGGTAGTTCGAGAACAGGAGGCCGATGATCGCCGCGGCGAGCCAGGCGCCGAGGCCGCGCCAGTTCACCCCGCTGCGGAACCAGTAGCGGCCGCCGGTCTCACCCCGGTTGAACACCTGCAGGTCCCGCTCGTCGTACCAGCCGCGGTGGGTCCAGTACGCGATCGCGAGGATGATCATCCAGGGCGTGGTCGTCACGACGATCGCGCCGACGAAGGCGTTCACCGCCCCGAGCAGGTCGAACACCAGCCGGCCGATCAGGATGAAGAGGAACGCGACCGTCCCGATCCCGATCGTCGCCTGCACCCGGGTGAAGTGCGGGAACACGGACGAGAAGTCGAGGCCCGTGCCGTAGAGCGACGTCGTGCCGGTGGAGAGGCCGCCGAGGAACGCGACGACGATGAGCACGATCGCGTACCAGAGCGGCGAGGCCTGCACGAGCCCGACGACGTAGTCGACCTTGCCGGACACGAGGGTGGCGGTCGCGACGCCGAAGAGGAACGGGACCAGCGAGGCCGCCTGGCCGAGCAGCGTCGCGCCGACGAGCCGGCCCGTCGAGGTGCCCTTCGGGATGTAGCGGGCCCAGTCGCCGAGGAAGGCGCCGAACGAGATCGGATTGCTCATCACGATGAGCGCGGCGAGGATGAACGTCGGCCAGAAGCCGCCCAG
>JBQCCU010000377.1:0-5104 GCA_051961935.1 Amnibacterium sp.
TCTCCACTAAGCCCGGAGGTCCTCCTCCTTCACAAGCATCCCCGCGTCACCAACCTCATGGCCGAGTACATCTAGAGCGCGCCGGTGAGCGCCGGTGCGAGGTCGCCGCGCTGCACCACCTCGATGCCGGTCAGTCCCTGCCAGCGGGCGGCCGCGGCGAGCACCGGCGCGAGACGCTCCGCAACGGGGCCCGGCGCCTCGCCCTCCTCGAGCCAGGCGGCCTGCACGAGCAGCCGGCCCGCCTTCCGGTCCGACTTGAGGTCCACGCGGCCCACCAGGCGATCGCCCTGGAGCACCGGCAGCACGTAGTAGCCGTGCACCCGGTCCTCCGCGGGCGTGTAGATGGAGATCCGGTAGTGGAAGCCGAACAGCCGCAGCAGGCGGTCCCGCTGCCAGACCACCGGATCGAACGGCGAGAGCACCGCCCTGGCCTGCAACCGCCGCGGCGGCACCGCGTCGACGTGCCGCCAGGCGGGCAGCGGCCGTCCGGCGCGCTCCCAGCCCTCGACCGCCACCGGGACGAGCTCGCCGGCCTCCTCGAGCTCCCGCACGGCCCGGGCCGTCTCGTCGGAGCGGAGCCGGTGGTAGTCGGCGAGGTCCGCGAGCGCCGCGACGCCGTGCGCCTGCGCCGCCCGCCGCACGAGCTCCCGGATCGCGTCCGGCTCGGCGACCGGTTCCGGCATCCCGCCCGGCACCTGGTCGGGCAGGGCGTACCGGCGCTCGAAGCCCTTGCGGCCGGCGGTCACGACGTCGCCCTGCGCGAAGAGCGTCTCCAGCGTGCGCTTCACGTCCGACCAGCCCCACCAGGGACCGCTGCGCACGTTCGCCTCGTGGTCGATCTCGCTCGCGGCGAGCGGGCCCTCGGCGCGCAGCACGTCGAGGAGCGTGTCGACGAGCGGCCCGTGCTCGGCGAGCCGTGCGGCGTACCTGGCGCGGTAGCGGGCCATCCGGAAGGCGAACAGCCCGAGGTCCTCCTGCGGCACGAACGCGGCCTCGTGCGCCCAGTACTCGCGGTACGGGCCGTCGGCGGCGAGCACGAGCGCGTCGAGCCGCGTCTTGTCGTACCCGCCGAGCCGCGCGAACAGGGGCAGGTAGTGGCTGCGTTCGAACACGTTCACCGAGTCGATCTGCAGCACCTTCAGCCGGGCCAGCTCCCGCCGGATGCGGCCGGTGCCGGCGGAGGCGGCCCTGGGGCCGGCGAACCCCTGCGCGGCCAGCGCGGTGCGCCGCGCCTCGCGGAGCGTCAGCCGGTCCATGAGGCGACCGTAGCGCCGGGCGCGGACGGGACGGACCGGCGCCGCCCGCTCCCTAGACTCGCGGCGTGGCTGATCCCTTCGACGCGGCGCTCGCCGAGACGCCAGAGGCCGTCCGGGTCACGGCCGCGCCCGCCGTCCCCGAGTCCCCGGTGCCGACGCTCGAGCGGATCCGGGACGCGGCGCGCGTCCTCGACGGCGTCGCGGCCCGCACGCCGATGGAGAGCTCCCGCTACCTCGGTCGGGTGGTCGGCGTGCCCGTGCACCTGAAGTGCGAGAACCTGCAGCGCACCGGCTCCTACAAGATCCGCGGCGCGTACAACCGGCTCTCCCGCCTCTCCGCGGAGGAGCGCGCCCGCGGCGTCGTCGCCGCCTCCGCGGGCAACCACGCGCAGGGCGTCGCGTTCGCCGCCCGGGCGCTCGGCATCGCCGCGACGATCTTCATGCCCATCGGCGTCGCGCTGCCGAAGCTCGAGGCGACCCGCGAGTACGGCGCGCGCGTCGAGCTGGTCGGGCACGTCGTCGACGAGACCCTCGCCGCGGCCGCGGAGTTCGCGGAGCGCACCGGCGCCGTGCTCATCCCGCCGTTCGACCACCCCGACGTGATCGCGGGGCAGGGCACGGTCGGCCTCGAGATCCTCGAGGCGGTGCCGGACGTCGACACGATCGTCGTGCCCGTCGGCGGCGGCGGCCTCGTCTCCGGCGTCGCGGCCGCCGTCCGCCAGGCGGCCGGGCGCGACGTGCACGTGATCGGCGTGCAGGCCGAGAACGCCGCCGCGTTCCCTGCCTCCCTCGCCGCCGGCCGCGTCACGACCGTCGACACCGCGCCGACCATCGCGGACGGCATCGCGGTCGCGACGCCCGGCCGGATCACGTTCGAGGTCGTCTCCTCGCTCGTCGACGAGGTCGTCACGGTCACCGACGACGAGACGGCGAGCGCGCTGCTCGTGCTGCTCGAGCGCGCGAAGCTCGTCGTCGAGCCGGCCGGCGCCGTGGGCGTCGCCGCGCTGCTGTCGGGCAAGGTGCGCCCCGCGGGCCGCACGGTCGCCCTGCTGTCCGGGGGCAACATCGACCCGCTCATGATGGAGCGGGTCATCAGCCGCGGCCTCGTCGCCTCCGACCGCTACCTCACGCTGCGGATCGGGCTGCCCGACCGCCCCGGCCAGCTCGCCGTCGTCTCGGGCGTGATCGCGGAGGCGAACGCGAACGTCGTCGAGGTGCTGCACACCAGGCACAACGGCGGCATGCCGATCGGCGAGGTGCAGCTCGAGATCAGCGTGGAGACGCGGGGGCCGGCCCACCGCGACCAGGTGATCGCGCGGCTCACGGCCGCAGGCTTCGCACCCCGGGTGATCGAGTCCTGACCGCTCGAGCCCTTCGCGGGCTCAGGCCCCGTACGGCTCGACCCGCTCGATCCGAACCTCGATCGCCCGGCCGTTCGGCGCGGTGTAGGTGACGGTGTCGCCGACCGCGGCGCCGTTGATGGCGTGCCCGAGCGGGCTCGCCTCGCTGTAGACGTCGAGGTCCGAGTCGCCCGCGATCTCGCGGTTGCCGAGGAGGAAGCGGTTCTCGGTGCCGGCGATCAGCGCGGTGACGACCATGCCGGGGGCGACGTGGCCGTCCGACGGCTGCGCCTGGCCGACCTCGGCGCTGCGCAGCAGCTGCGTGAGCTGCCGGATCCGCGCCTCGATCTTGCCCTGCTCCTCCTTGGCCGCGTGGTAGCCGCCGTTCTCGCGGAGGTCGCCCTCCTCGCGCGCCTGCTCGATCTTCTTCGCGATCTCGGCGCGCCCGGGTCCGGACAGCTCCTCGAGCTCGGCGGACAGCCGGTCGTAGGCCTCCTGGGTGAGCCAGGTGACGGCGCTTTCCTGTGACATGAGGGGACCTCGGGATTCGAACGGGGGTCCGGGGGCGCTGGACGCGGTGTGCCGGACGTCGGTGTCGCGCGGTGCGTCGTCGCGCGGGAAGAAGCGATGTTAGGCGCGGCGGCAGGTCTGGATCAAGCCGGTGTCCGCCTTCCGGGTGGTGATCACCCGGGTCGTCCCCGACCGGGCGGGGCTCCCCGTCACGGGAACGCGCACCTCGACGAGGCCCAGCACGGTGCCGTCGTCGGTCTGCGCCTCGATCGCGCAGACGAGCGGCACCTGCGCCTCGCCCGTCACCAGCCAGCCGACCGTCACGGCCGAGTCGCCCTCGATCGCGTACCCCGTCGTCTGCAGGTCCGTCGCGTTCCCGGCGCCGCCGAAGCCGGTGACCACCGCCCACACCACGCCGGCCGCGACGAGCACGGCCGCGGCGAGGATCGCCGGGAGGCGGCCGTGGCGCCGCCGGCCGCCGCCGTAGCGGTCCTCCAGCCGGGAGGCGGGCGACGCGGTCACGGCTGCTCCTGACGGTAGATTCGGGCACGACCATTCTGCGGCCTGGGAAGGATGTGGTCGGATGCGGGCGCTGCTCGGGCTCGCGACCCCGTCGCCCACGCCTAGCTTCAACCCCGACGTGGTCACCCCCGGCGTGGTCGGCTTCGTCACGATGCTGCTCATCACGGTCGTGGTGGTGCTGCTCATCGTGGACATGACCCGGCGCATCCGCCGCGTCCGCTACCGCGGGGAGGCGGCCGAGCGGGCCGCGCGCGGCGAGCCGCCGGCCCGCTGACTCAGCGCAGCGCCACCGGGTCGAGCGCGATCACGAGCGTCGCGCACCAGTGGCAGAGGAACGCGAGCACCGTGCAGGTGTGGAAGACCTCGTGGAACCCGAACCGGCCCGGGAACGGGTTCGGCCGCTTCAGCGCGTAGGCGAGGGCGCCTCCCGTGTAGAGCAGGCCGCCGATGAGGAAGAGCAGCATCATCGGCGTGCTCGCCGCGAACAGCGGGCCGAACGCGCTCGCCGCCGCCCAGCCGAGGCCGACGTAGATCGGCACGTAGAGCCACCGCGGGGCGTGCAGCCAGAACACGCGGAAGCCGATCCCGAGGAGGGCGACGCCCCAGACGATCGAGAGCAGCACGATGCCGGGGGTGCCGGGCAGCGCGAGCAGCGACATGGGCGTGTAGGTGCCCGCGATGAGCAGGAAGATGTTCGCGTGGTCGACCCGGCGGAGGGTCGCCTTCACCCGCGGCGACCAGTCGATCCGGTGGTAGAGCGCGGAGTTGCCGAACAGCAGCAGCGAGGTCAGCGCGAACACGGCGCTCGCCCACTTCGCCTCGGCGCCGTTCGCGACGACGACGAGCACGATCCCGCCGACGAGGGCGACGGGGGTGGTCGCGGCGTGGAGCCAGCCCCGCCACGTCGGCTTCGGCTCGACGTGGACGGGTTCGGCGGCCTCGTCGACGAGCGGGACGTGCGGCAGCTCGTCCGACGCGGGCGTCTCCATGATCGAAGGGTACTGGGACGCGGCTGTCGAGCCCCCGGCTCCTCGGAGGGCGCTGGGACTACCCTCGCTGCGTGCGGATGCCGGGTCAGCGAGTGCGCGGGCCCGCCTACCGCCTGTACGGCCGTCGCCTTCGCCGCAACCTGGAGCGGGCGCCCCTGCCGCGGCACATCGCGATGATCCTCGACGGGAACCGGCGGTGGGCGCGGCTGGCGGGGCTCGAGTCGGCCGCCCACGGGCACCGGGCGGGCGCGGCGAAGATCGTGGAGTTCGCCGAGTGGGTGGCGGACCTCCGCATCCCCGTGATCACGCTCTACCACCACTCGACCGACAACCTCACCGGTCGCCAGAGCGAGGAGCTCGAGGCGCTGTTCACGATCATCGGGGACCTCGCGACGGCGCTGTCCGAGCGGTGGCGGGTGCAGCACGTCGGCACGGCCGTGGGCCTGCCGGAGCCGCTGCGGCAGGCGCTCACCGAGGCCGAGGAGCG
>JBQCCU010000378.1:0-2178 GCA_051961935.1 Amnibacterium sp.
CGCAGGTGGACGACATGCACCTCGTCGGCGGGGTCTCCCGAGTCGACGAACTTCACGAGCGTTTCGTCGGACACGGCTCCCCATCCCTCGATGCGACCGCCGGTGGCGCCCCTCGCCCCGGCCGTCGCCCACGGTAGGCAGGCTCCCTGAACCCTCAGGGGGGCTTGACAAGACGCCCCGCGGCCGCGCACCCTGCGCCCAGCTCCCACCCGGGGAACCGTGCATCCGTCGCGACGGCACGGTGCGCCGCCCGGCTTCCGCGCCGGCGCGGACGTACCGTCGGCCCCATGAACCGGCGAATCCGCCTCCGTCTTCCGGAAGTGCTCGTCATCGGGGCGGCCGTGGCCGTGCTCGTGCTGCTGCTCTGGCCCCACCACGTCGACGGCGTCGTCACGTGGCTCGCCTCCTCCCCCGCCCTCGGCGCAGCCGGCGGCGCGGGCGGCGTGGTCTGGTGGGCGCTCGAGGACCTCGGCAACATCGCCCTCTTCGCGCCGCTCGGCTTCGCGCTCGCCTGGTGGAGCCGGCGCCCGCTCTTCGCGATCCTCGTCGGCGCCACGGTGTCGCTGGTCTGCGAGGCGGCGCAGACGTGGATCCCGACGCGGCATCCGTCGCTGCAGGACGTGGCCTGGAACCTGCTCGGCACGCTCGCCGGCGTCGCGATCGCCTTCGCGCTCGGCCGCGCCAGGGCCTCGGCCCGCCCGACGCTCGAGGAGGAGCTCAGGCGGCTGGAGCGGGTGCCCGACCGGGTCGAGGTCGACGCCTAGGTGCGGCCGCCGTCAGGCGAGGCGGGTCTGCCCGCACTCGACGCACGCCCAGTAGACGCCGCCGGCGGGAGTGCTCGCCGGTTCCATGCGGTGGAGGCAGACCGGGCAGTTCGGCACTTCGAGCGTCCCGTCCTCGAAGGGGTCGCCGGTGCGCTTCGGCTCGACGACGCCGCCGTCGTCCGATCCCGTGTTCCCCGTCATGCGCCCATCGTCCACCAGTCGGGCGACCCCGGCGCGCCGCGCGCGCACGCCTCGGCGTGTCGGCACCCGGCAGCCACGCGGCGACCCGTGGATGGATCCCATGGAAACAACCCCCGATCAGGGTTATTCCGTCCAACCTCCGGCGCGGGGAGGATGAGGCGCATGGTGCTCCCGCTCGTGCGACGCGCGCTCGTCGCCGGCGTCGGCGCGGTCGTGGCGGCCGTGACCGTCGCGCCGGCCGCGCTGCCCGCCGCGAAGCCCGAGCACGTGAGCATCGAGCGCGCCGCCGCCTCGACCACGGCGCCGGGTACGCCGCACACCTTCGAGCTGTACCGCCACAACGCGCCGACCAAGCCCGTGCAGTGGCTCGCGTGCCGCGCGATCGCCTACCGGATCAACCCCGCGAGCGAGCCCGCCGGCATGACCGGAGTCATCCGCTCGGTGATGGCGTCGATCGGCCGGCAGACCGGCGTGACCTTCGCCTACGCGGGCACGACGACGCACACCTTCGACGCGACGACGTTCGACCGGCGCACCCCGACCATCTACTTCGCCTTCACCGGCAAGCACGACGTCGCGGGCCAGCACTTCTCGTGGCCCGGTCAGATCGGCGTCGGCGGCCCCGCGGCCGCCTGGTACGCGACCTCGATCGGCGGCAGCACCTTCGAGGCGATGACCTACGGCCGGGTGCTGCTGTACACGGGCTTCAAGGGCCCCAGGACCGGCGCGGGGACCACCTGGCAGTCGCTGATCACCCACGAGGTCGGGCACGCGCTCAACCTCGATCACCGCACGGGCAAGTCGGATGCGATGTACCCGAGCCTCAGCGCGGCCTCGTCGGGACGGTTCTCGGCCGCCGAGGTCACCGCGCTGAAGTCGGTGCTGCAGCGCACCGGATGCGACTACCGCTCCTTCGGTCGCCTGTGAGCGTGCGCGACCGCGCAGCGCGGACGGCCGGGGGTGCAGCATCCCCGTGGAACGGACGGCTCTCGCGCCGATCCGTGCTCCTGGGCGGCGCCGGGATCCTCGGTGCCGCCGCGGTCGGCGGGGGCGTCCTTGCGCTCCCTCGCGCCGCGCCGCCGCTCACTGTCGACGGGATGCTGAGCCAGCACCCCTTCCGCGTCGCCCACCGCGGTGGCTCGGACGACTGGCCCGAGATGTCCGCCTACGCGTACCGCCAGGCGGTCGCCCACGGCTACCGCGCCCTCGAGTT
>JBQCCU010000379.1:0-2508 GCA_051961935.1 Amnibacterium sp.
CGACGAGGCCGCGGCCCGCGCCGCCGGCATCGACCTCGCCACCCGCGTCGAGCAGCTGCGCCGGCTGACCACCGACCTCGTGCCCACCGCCGAAACCTACGCCGCCGTCGCCTTCGCCCCGGCCGGCGCCGGCGGCCGCGACCTCGACATCGTGCGCCGGGCGCTCACCGAGCGGGCCGCCACGCCCCGCACCCCCCAGACGACCGCACGCCGGCGGACCGGGATCGTGCTCGACCTGTCGCGCAAGCGGCTCACGATCGACGGCGACCCCGCGCCCCTCACCTACCGCGAGTTCGAGCTCCTCCAGCACCTGGTGCTCCGCGAGGGCCGCACGGTGGCGCGCGCCGACATCATCAGCAGCCTCTGGGGCGAGGGCGACACCGACATCCCGAACGAGCGCACCATCGACGTGCACATCCGCCGGCTGCGCTCCAAGCTCGGCGAGTACGGCGAGATCGTGCGCACGATCCGGGGCAGCGGCTACCGTTTCGACCGGCACGCGGACGTCGTCATCCGCTACGGCGCTGCCCCCAGCCCCGACCGGTTCTGAGCGCCGCGTCTCACAGCGAAATCTTGGGTGCCGACACGCCGTGAGGGCTAGCGCCCCGTTATCGAACCGTTATACCTTCGCAGGGCACCGACTGTTTGCTGTGGCGGTCGGTGTGTGTGATTGCAGGACACTCTTGGTGCAAGGGAAGAGGGCCGGTCGCCGCCTCTGCGACCGGCCCTTACCTGTGCCCACCGCCGTCGACGAGCGAGCCTCTGCGGCTCGTGCGGACAGCGCACAGTGGCGCGAGACCCGCACGGCGAGGGCCGCAGGCACGACGATGCCCCGATGACGGGTGGACGTCACCGGGGCATCATCAGCAGAGGTCGCACGGTGTGCGGTTCGCCGTGGGTGCGGCTCCCCCCTGTCTTCCCGGAGGATCCGGCTGCCGATCGGATCGGTGGGTCGCGCGATCCGGTCTCGGGTGGCTTCCGGAGGTCCAGCCGGTGGCGCCGTGGGCGCGGCGCTTGCCCCGAAGTGTACGAAGACACGCCGGATCGGGAACGGATTGTCCCCCGAATCGGGGCCAGGCGCCGCGGTATTGTCCCCCGTTCGACCCGTCCGGGGACACCCGCTCGCGCCCTCCTCGGCTGGGAGCCCGGTGGACGACGGACGCACCGCCCGTAGATTGCCCGGATGCCCTCCCCCGCGCCGGCGGTCGTCTGGTTCCGGAACGACCTGCGCGTCTCCGACCACCCGGCCCTGCACGCCGCGCACGTCTCCGGCGCTCCGCTCGTGCTCCTCCACGTCCTCGACGACACCGGCACCGCGGCCCGCCGCCTCGGCGGCGCGAGCCGCTGGTGGCTCCACCACAGCCTGAGCGCCCTGGCCGCCTCCCTCGAGAAGCGGGGAGCGACGCTCACCCTGCGCAGCGGCCCCGCCGAGGAGGTGGTCCCCGCCGTCCTGCGCGAGACGAGGGCGGCGCAGCTCCACCTGAACCACCGGTACGCCCCAGGGGAACGGGCGCAGGACCGCGCCGTGCGCGACGCCGCGGCCGCCCTGGGCGTCGAGGTGCACGGCTTCACCGGGTCGCTCCTGCACGAGCCCGGCGACGTGGTCACCGGCGACGGCCGGCACTTCTCCGTCTTCACGCCCTTCTTCCGCGCGCTCACCCGGCACGGCGCACCGCGCTCGCCGTACCCCGCGCCGTCCACGCTCCGCGGCGTCGCGGATCCGCCCCGGAGCGAGCGGATCGAGGACCTCGGCCTCCTGCCCGTCGCGCCCGACTGGGCGGCCGGCCTGCGCGAGACGTGGACCCCGGGCGAGAGGGGGGCGCACCGGCGGCTCGACGACTTCGTGCACCACCGGCTGGAGCGCTACGCGGAGGAGCGCGACCTGCCGGCCAAGGAGGCGACGTCCCGGCTCTCGCCCCACCTGAGGTTCGGCGAGGTGAGCCCGTACCAGCTGTGGCACCGGGTGCGCCGGGCGGAGGCGAGCGCGGCGGTGCAGGACCGGTTCCTCACCGAGCTCGGCTGGCGCGAGTTCGACTACGACCTCCTCGCCACCCACGAGCACCTCGACACCGAGAACGTCCACCGGGACTTCGACCGCTTCCCCTGGGCGGAGCCGGACCGCCGGGTCCTCCGCGCGTGGCAGCGCGGCCGCACCGGTGTCCCCCTCGTCGACGCCGGGATGCGCCAGCTCTGGCGCACCGGCTGGATGCACAACCGGGTGCGCATGGTCGCGGCGTCCTTCCTCATCAAGAACCTGCGGCTCGACTGGCGCATCGGCGAGCAGTGGTTCTGGGACACGCTCGTCGACGCCGATCCCGCCAACAACCCCGCTCAATGGCAGTGGGTGGCCGGCTCGGGCGCCGACGCCGCACCCTTCTTCCGGGTGTTCAACCCCGTGACGCAGGCGACGAGGTTCGATCCGGACGGCGAGTACATCCGGCAGTGGGTGCCCGAGCTCCGCGACCGGTCTGGGAAGGCGCTGCACGAGCCGTGGACGGCCGGCGCCGA
>JBQCCU010000380.1:0-5643 GCA_051961935.1 Amnibacterium sp.
GACGCGGGCGGCCGGCACGGCGGATCCGGAGCTGCGCTCCCCCATGCCCGGCACCGTCGTCGCGGTGCCGACGGTCGACGGCGGGGAGGTCGCGGAGGGCGACCCGGTGATCGTGGTCGAGGCGATGAAGATGGAGTACGCGGTGCGCGCGACGACGGCCGGGCTGGTGGCGCTCGCCGCCGCCGTGGGTGACCGGGTCGCGCGCGGTCAGGTGCTGGCGCGCATCGAGGCGGACGAGGAGGCGGCCGGATGACCGAGCGGACCGTGACGCAGCGGGGGCTCTTCTACGAGGAGCTCGAGGAGGACGTGCGGTACCTGCACAGCCCGTCCCGCACCGTGACCGAGGCCGACAACGTGCTCTTCACGACGCTGACCGGCAACACGCAGTCGCTCCACCTCGACGCCGAGTGGGCGCGCGGCACCGAGTTCGGGGAGCGCCTCGTGAACAGCATGTGGACGCTCTCGACCCTGATCGGCCTGTCCGTGGCGCAGCTCACGCAGGGGACGATCGTGGCCCAGCTCGGGATCCGCGACGTGCGGTTCCCCGCGCCGGTCCGGGTCGGCGACACGATCACCGCCGAGAGCCGGGTGGTCGAGCGGCGGCCGTCGGCATCGCGGCCCGCGCAGGGCGTCGTGGTCTTCGAGCACACCGCGCGGAACCAGCGGGGCGAGGTCGTCGCGGTGGCCGTCCGGACCGCGCTGATGCACCGCATGCCGGAGCAGGCATGAACGGCGTGCCCGGCCCCGCGCTGCTGTTCTGCCCGGCGGACCGGCCGGACCGGTACGAGAAGGCGCTGCATGCCGCCGACGCCGTGATCCTCGATCTCGAGGACGCCGTCGCGCCCGAGGCGAAGGACGCGGCCCGCGCCGCGGTCGCCGCGTCCGCCCTGCCGGTGGAGTCCACGATCGTGCGGCTGAACCCCATGCGGGCGGGGATGCTCGACGCCGACCTCGCGGCGGTCGACGCGGCCGGCTACCGCACGGTGATGCTCGCCAAGGCGGAGTCCGCGACGGATCTCGAGCTGCTCGAGCAGTACGGCGTGATCGCGCTCTGCGAGACGCCCGCCGGCGTGCTCGCCGCCCCGTGGCTCGCCGCGGCGCCGAACACGATCGGGCTGATGTGGGGCGCCGAGGACCTCGTGGCCGCGCTCGGCGGCCGCTCCAGCCGCGGTGCCGACGGCCGGTACCGGGACGTCGCCAGGGCCGCCAGGTCCGCGGTGCTCCTCGCCGCCGGGGCCGCGGGCAAGGCGGCGTACGACGCGGTGCACCTCGACCTCCGGGACGACGCGGGCCTCGCCGCGGAGGCCGAGGACGCCGCCGCGAGCGGGTTCGCCGGCACGGTCTGCATCCATCCGCGGCAGGTGCCGATCGTCCGGGCGGCGTTCCGGCCGACGGCGGAGGAGCTCGCCTGGGCCAGGCGGGTCGTCGAGGCCGCGGGCGCGGGCGGCGTGGTCGCCGTCGAGGGCCGGATGGTCGACGAGCCGCTGCTGCGCCAGGCCCGCCGGGTCCTCGCCGCCGCCGACTAGCCGGCCCGCGCGACGAGCACGACAGCAGGACGAGATCCCTTCAGCAGGACGAACCCGGCCGTTTCGTCCTGCTGAAGGGAAATGGTCCTGCTGAAGTGCTCGCGCTCGCCGACGCGTCGGGTCAGCGGAGGTGCGACGCGCCGTTCACGTCGAGCACGGCGCCGCTCACCCAGTCGGGCGCCTCGAGGGCGAGCCAGGCGACCGTCGCGGCGACCTCATCCGGCCTCGCCACCCGCCCGAACGGGCTCTGCGCGCGCACCGCGTCCCCGCCCGGTCCGTCGAGCACGGCCCGGGCCATGTCGGTCTCCACGAAGCCCGGCGCGATCGCGGCCGCGACGATGCCGTGCGGGGCGAGCGCGAGGGCGAGGGACTGCGTCATCGCGTGCAGGCCCGCCTTCGTCGCCGCGTACGCGGCCGTGACGGGCTCACCGCGGTACGCGCCGCGGGAGCCGACCGCGACCATCCGGCCCCCCGACGGACCCTCCGGCCGGGTGAGGAGGTGGTCGACGTGCAGCCACGCGAGGTCGGCGGGCCCGAGCAGGTTCACGTCGACGTGGCGCCGCCAGGCCGCACGCCAGCCGGCGAGGTCGACCCGGTCGACCGGATGCGCCTCGAAGACCCCCGCGTTGTTCACGAGCACGTCGACGCCGCCGAGGGCCGCGATCGCCTCGGCCATGACGCGCTCGAGGGCCGCCTGGTCGGCGAGGTCCCCGACGACGGCCGCGTGCGCGGAGCCGGGCAGGCCCCGCGCGACGGCCTCGGCCGCGGCCAGGTCCCGGCCCGCGTGCACGGCGACCGTCGCGCCGCGCGCCGCGCGCGCCTCGGCGATCGCGGCGCCGAGCCCCCGGCGGCCTCCCGTGACGAGGCAGCGGCGACCGGTCAGGACCGGGGCTGCCGCGGCGTGCGCGGCGTCCGGGGCTTCACCGCCGGGATCGGCTCCGTGCGGTCCGACTCGGCGAGGGGCGCGAAGAGGCGCTCGATGGCGGACTCGCGGTCGTCCTCCTCCGGCACCGGCTCGGGCGCCGGACGGGTGCGGGGCGCCGGCCGCCGCGCCGGGCCGCTCGCCTCGGGCTCGGGGCGCGCCGCCACGGCCGGCGCGGGTGCGGCGGGCGGCGCCGACTCCTCGCGGCGGACGTCGGGGCCGGCCGCGGCCCAGCGCGGCTGCTCGGCCGCGGGCGGCGCCGCCGTCGCGGGCTGCGCCGCCGGCTGCGGCTGCGGCGGCTGGGGTGCTGACCGCTGCGCCTGCGCGGCCGGCTGCGGCGGCTGCGCGGCCGGCTGCTGCGGCTGCTGGGCGGGCTGGAAGCGGGAGCGGATGCCGGCGAGCACCGCGCGCTCGGAGCCGTTGCGCGCCTCCGCGGGCTGCGCCTCGGAGGAACGGGCGGGCTCCGCGCCACGGGACTGCTGGACCGGTGTGCCGTGCGTGGCCTGCCGCTCGGGCCGCGGGGAGGCGGGTCGCCGCTCACCGAGCCGGAACGGCCACCAGTAGGTGCGCGGATCCGCACCGTTGCCCTCCGCCCACGTCGACAGCGCGACGGTCGCGACGAGCAGGAAGCGCACCAGCACGACCCCGACGACGACGAGCAGGATCAGCACGACGAGCAGCACGAGCAGCCACGTCGCCGTGATCAGGCCGCTGAGCACGATCGGTCCCATCGGGGGACCCCCTTCCGCATCCGGCGGCCGCGCCGCCCCCGGCATCGTGCCATGCCCGCCGGGGGGACGTCTCGGCCCGCGTCGCCGTGCGACGGGTCCGCCGCGTGTCCGCCGTCGGCGAACCGTCGCGGCGGCAGGCGCCCCGGGGATGCGGCGGAATGCCAGCATCCGGCATGGCCGCTCCAGCCCCCTCCGCCGTCACCGCCGGCTCCCCGACGCCCGTCGACGCCACCTGCCTCCGCTGCCGTCGCGAGGGGCTGCTCTCCGTGGTGCTGTTCCGGATGAGCGTGGACGGCCCCCGCCGCGTCGGGGAGACGACGTTCTGCCCGTGCGAGACCCGTCCGGTGCCGAAGCCGACGATCACCGCCGGCGCGCCGCGACCCACGGGCACGTCCTGCATCCGCTGCGGCGCCGGGGAGGTGGACGAGGTGCCGTACTTCGCGGTCACCGCCACCGGCGTCACCCCGCACGCGCGGCGGCTCGTCTGCCGGCGCTGCGATCCGGGTCCCACCGGCTGATCCGCCCGATACGCTCGGGTCGTGCCCGCCGTGTTCCTCGTCGTGCCGCAGTGGCAGGGCTCGGCGTCGAGCCGCTCGATGCGGCTGATCGACGGGGCCGAGGCCATCCGCGGCGACCTGCCCTCGGCCGTGACCCGGTCCGTGGAGATCCCCCTCGGCGCGGGCGACGCGGTGGGTAGCGGCGTGCACCGCTACTCGAGCCTCGCCGTCGTGCGCGAGCGGATGACCGAGGCGCTGCGCGAGACGCCGCCCACCGAGGTGCCGATCGTGATCGGGGGCGACTGCGGGATCGAGCTGGCGGCCGTCACCCACGCGGCCGCACGCGCGGCGGAGCGGAAGGCGCGCCTCGGTGTGCTCTGGTTCGACGCGCACCCCGACCTCAACACGCCGTCGACCAGCCCCTCCGGCGCGTTCTCCGGGATGGTGCTGCGGGCCCTGCTCGGCGACGGCGCGGACGGCCTCACCGCCGAGACGCCCCTCGATCCGGCCGCCGTGGTGCTCGCCGGCACCCGCGCGCTCGACGACGGCGAGGCCGACTACCTCGAGGCGTCGCCGATCGTGCGTGTCGACGCGGACGCGGTCGGCCCCGGCATCGCCGAGGTGCTCGAGCCGCTCGGCTTCGACGAGCTGTACGTGCACGTCGACCTCGACGTGCTCGACCCCGCCGAGTTCGACGGCGTGCCCGACCCGCAGCCCTTCGGCGTGACGACCGCGGACCTCACGGCCGCGATCGGTGCGGCGCTGCAGGGCAGGCGGCTCGCGGGTGCCGGCATCACGATGTTCGCGCCAGCCATCCCCGAGGCCGCGACCGGCGACCTCGGGCCGATCCTCCGCATCCTCGCCGCGCTCACCGCGGCGACGCGGGGCCGCTGACCGTCCCACCGGGCCGTCACCCGGCGCCGCTAGCCTTCGGATCGAGCGGATCCGGAAGGGAGCAGCGATGCCGGACCACACCTACGACCTCGTCGTGATCGGGGCGGGGCCCGTCGGGGAGAACGTCGCGGACTACGCCCACCGGGGCGGCCTGTCCACCGTGATCATCGAGTCGGAGCTGGTGGGCGGCGAGTGCTCCTACTGGGCCTGCATGCCCTCGAAGGCGCTGCTGCGACCGGGCTCGGCCCTGCGGGCGGCCCAGCACGTGGGCGGCGCCGCGGAGGCGGCCACCGGTTCCCTGGTCCCGGCGGACGTGTTCGCCAGGCGCGACGCGATCGTCGGCGACTACGACGACGGCAGCCAGGTCGAGTGGCTCGGTTCGGCCGGCATCGACCTCATCCGCGGCGACGCCCGGCTCACGGGGGTTCGGCAGGTCGAGGTCACCGCCCTCGACGGCACGGTCGTCACGGTCGAGGCGACCCGCGCCGTCGCGGTGTGCACCGGGTCGGGACCGAGCATCCCGGCTGTCGAGGGGCTGCGCGAGGCCCAGCCGTGGACGTCTCGGGAGGCGACCGGCGCCACCGAGGCGCCCGCCTCGCTCGTGATCGTCGGCGGCGGGGTCGTCGCCTGCGAGATGGCGACCGTGTACGCGAGCCTCGGCACCGCCGTCACGATGCTCGTGCGCGGCGACGGCCTGCTGTCGGGGATGGAGCCGTTCGCGGGTGCGCTGGTGGCGGGCTCGCTCCGGGCGCTCGGCGCCGAGGTGCGGTTCGGGAGCGAGACGGCCGCGGTGCGCCGCACCGACGAGGGCGCTGTCGTCGTGACCCTGCGCGACGGCGGCACGGTGACCGCCGCCGAGATCCTCGTGGCCACCGGCCGGGAGCCGCGGACGCGCGACCTCGGGCTCGCCTCGGTCGGCCTCAGCGACGGCGACTGGCTGCCCGTCGACGACACCCTCCTCGTCACGGCCGACACGAACCGCGACCGCCCCTGGCTGTACGCGGTGGGCGACGTGAACCACCGCGCCCTCCTCACGCACGAGGGCAAGTACCAGGCCCGGGCGGCGGGCCGCG
>JBQCCU010000381.1:0-2582 GCA_051961935.1 Amnibacterium sp.
TCGAGCACCCCGCCCGCCGCCTCGCGCGCGAGGGCGAGAGGCACGCCGATTCCGCCGCCGTCGGCGATCTCGTTCGCCATCCGCTGCAGCGCCCGCCCGGACCCGTACTGCTCGATGCAGCCGTGCGCACCGCAGCCGCAGGGAAGGCCGCCGGGCACGACGCGGAGGTGGCCGATCTCCCCGGCGACGCCGAAGCCGCCGCGGAGGAGCCGGTCGTCGGTGACGATCGCGCCGCCGACGCCGGTGCCGATCGTCACCATGACCATGTCGGAGACGAGCCGGCCCGCGCCGTAGCGGAACTCGGCCCAGCCGGCCGCGTTCGCGTCGTTCTCGATCACCACGGGGAGGTGCAGCCGGTCCTCGAGGTGCTGGCGGAAGGGCTCGTTGCGCCAGCGGATGTTCGGGGCGTAGTAGACGACGGACCGGCTCGCGTCGACGAAGCCGGCGGCGGCGACGCCCACGGGCAGGTGCCTGCCGTCGGCGAGCTCCCGCACCATGTCGACGACCGCCGTCTCGAGCGCGACCGGGTCGGTGGCATCCGTCGGCACCCGCGTGTACCCGGTGACGGCACCGAACTCGTCGACGAGGCCGCCGGCGATCTTGGTGCCGCCGATGTCGATCCCGATCGCCTGCACGGCTGCAGCCTAGAGCCCGCGTGGGGAGCGCCGCGGAGCCGCCGGGTAGGATCGGGGCCTGCCCGGGACCGAAGGAGCTTGGCTGTGCAGGAGTTCGAGGCGCGGGCCCTGGTCCCCGCGGAGCCGGCGCTCAACGTCGCCGACCTGCTCGCGCAGCGGGTCCGGCAGGCGCCGGAGTCCCCCCTGTTCGCACGCCCCGACGGCGACGGCTGGCGCGACGTGGCCGGCAGCGAGTTCCTCGCGGAGGTCGTGGCGCTCGCCAAGGGCTTCGTCGCCGCGGGCGTCGGCCCGGGCGACCGGATCGGCCTGCTCTCCTCGACCCGCTACGAGTGGACGCTCGTCGACTTCGCCGCCTGGTACGCCGGCGCCTTCGTCGTGCCGATCTACGAGACGAGCGCGCCGGAGCAGGTGCGCTGGATCCTCAGCGACTCGGGCTGCTCCGCGGTGATCGTGGAGACGGCCGAGCACTTCACCCGCGTCGACGAGGTGCGGGCCGACCTGCCCGATGTGCGCGAGGTGTGGCAGCTGGGGCTCGGCGACCTCGACAAGCTCGCCGCATCCGGCAGCGGGATCACGGACGAGGAGATCGAGCGCCGCCGCCAGCTCGCCACCGAGAGCGACATCGCGACCATCATCTACACGGCCGGGACGACCGGCCGCCCGAAGGGGTGCGTGCTCACGCACGGCAACTTCGTCGAGCTCGCCCGCAACGCCAAGGCGGCGATCCCCGAGGTCGTGAACCCGGAGGCGTCGACGCTCCTCTTCATCACCCTCGCCCACGTCTTCGCGCGGTTCATCGCGGTGCTGTCCGTGCACGGCGGGGTGAAGGTCGGCCACCAGGCGGACACGTCGAGGCTGCTGCCGTCGCTCGGCTCGTTCCGGCCGACGTTCCTGCTCGCGGTGCCGCGCGTGTTCGAGAAGGTCTACAACTCGGCGGAGCAGAAGGCGGAGTCGGGCGGCAAGGGCGACCTGTTCCGCTGGGCCGCGAACACCGGCATCGCGTACTCCGAGGCGCGCGACGCCGGCTCGGTGCCCTTCGGGCTCGCGGCGCGGTTCCGGGTGGCGAACGCGCTCGTGTTCCGCACGCTCCGCAAGGCGCTCGGCGGCCGCGTCGAATGGGCCGTCTCCGGATCGGCACCGCTCGGCAAGCGCCTCGGCCACTTCTACCGCGCCATGGGCGTCACGATCCTCGAGGGCTACGGCCTCACCGAGACCACCGCCCCGATGAGCGTGAACCGCCCGTCCAAGTTCAAGATCGGCACGGTGGGCCCCGTGCTGCCGGGCATCGCCGTGCGCATCGCCGACGACGGCGAGGTGGAGACCCGCGGCATCAACGTCTTCCGGGAGTACTGGGACAACCCGGAGGCCACGGCGGCCGCGTTCCACGACGGCTGGTTCCGCACGGGCGACCTCGGCAGCCTCGACGAGGACGGCTACCTCACCATCACCGGCAGGAAGAAGGAGATCATCGTCACCGCGGGCGGCAAGAACGTCGCCCCCGCGGAGCTCGAGGACCCCATCCGCGCGAACCCGATCGTGAGCCAGGTGGTGGTCGTCGGTGACAACCGGCCGTTCATCGCGGCGCTCGTCACCCTCGACGCCGACATGCTGCCGACCTGGCTCTCGAACCACGGCCAGGACAAGCACCTGAGCCCCGCCCAGGCGGCGGAGCTGCCGGCGGTGCGCGAGGAGGTGCAGCGGGCGATCGACGCGGCGAACACCCGCGTCTCCCGCGCGGAGGGCGTGCGCGCGTTCGTCATCCTGCCGGAGGACTTCACGGAGGCCGCGGGCCAGCTGACGCCGAAGCTCAGCGTGAAGCGTCACGTCGTGCTCGAGCAGTGCGCCGACCGCATCGAGCGGCTCTACGCGGACGCGAAGGCGAAGCGCGAGTCGTCGACCGCGCACTGAGGCGCCGACCCGGTCAGAACCAGGGCGCCCGGCGCACCT
>JBQCCU010000382.1:0-4880 GCA_051961935.1 Amnibacterium sp.
GAGGGCGAGGAGCAGGGCGACGAGCACGGCGGTGACCGCCCGGCGCAGCGGTTCGGGCTGACGGCCGAGGGCTGGCTGCATGGCTCCATCCTCCCCTTCCCGCGCCGACCGCCCGCTCACCCGCCCTCCTCGGCGGGCACGGCGGCGAGGATGCGGTCCGCCACGGCCGCGTGGAACCGCAGGTCGGCGAGCGGACGGCCGATGCGGTTCGTGAGGTGCGCGACGACGAGGTCGCGGTCGGGGTCCGCCCACGCGATGCAGCAGTTGCTGCCGTTGTGACCGAACGCGCGGGGGCTGCTGCTCGCGCCCATCGGGCTGACGGTTCCCGGCACCACCCTGGGGCCACCGAGCTGGAACCCCGCGCTCCAGCGGATCGGGTAGCGGGCCACCCGGTCGTACCCGTCGTCGCCCGACGGCTCGAGGGCGGCGGCGATCGTCCCGGGAGCGAGCACGCGCCGGCCGGCCGCGACGCCCCCGGCGAGGAGCATCGCGTAGAAGGCGGCGAGGTCGCGAGCGGTCGCGGACAGACCGGCGGAGGGGATGACGGCGCGGCGCAGCGCCGGCCGGTTCACCCGGGCGGCGACGAGCCGGCCGAGGAGGCTCGCGCTGCGGACGGGCACCGCCCGCGGCAGCAGCGATGCGGGCAGGCCGAGGTGCAGGTCGTGGAGGCCCGCCGGCTCGAGCAGCAGCTCCCGCACCACGTCGCGCTCCGCCCGCCCCGTGGCACGCCGGATCAGCTCCCCGAGCACGAAGCCGGCGGCGATCGGGCTGTAGCCGGCGGCGGACCCGGGCGGCCGGACGAGGGGCGCGGCCGCGACGCGGGCGACCGCGCGGTCCCGGTCGGCGATCACGAGCGCGTCGCCGAGGATCCTCCGGGCGCCGAAGCCGGCGCGGTGCTCGAGCACCTGCCGCACCGTCACGTCCGCCTTCCCCCGCGCGGCGAACGCCGGCCAGGAGCCCGCCACGGGCGCGTCGAGGTCGAGGAGGCCGCGCTCGGCGAGGAGGTGCACCGTCATCGCGGTCACGGGCTTGCCCGCCGAGAAGGTCCAGAAGAGCGCGTCGGGGCGGCAGCCGAAGGAGCGGTCGAGCACCACGGTCCCGTGCCGCAGCACGACGAGCTGCGCGACGGCGCCGCGGGCCCGGATCATCCGCAGTGCGTCGTCGAGCGGTCCGCGCCGCAGCCCCACCGCCTCCGGCGGTGTCTCGTCGCTCAGGAGGCGGCGGCCCGGCCCTGCTCGTCGAGCTCGAGCGGGATCACGGGGCAGTCCCGCCAGAGCCGCTCGAAACCGTAGTAGGCCCGGTCCTCCTGGTGGAAGACGTGCACGACGAGGTCACCGAAGTCGAGCAGCTCCCAGCGGCCCGATCCGCGGCCCTCCCGCCGCTTGAGCGGCAGGCCCTCGGCGGAGAGCCGCTCGTCCACCGCGTCCGCGATGGCCACCACGTTGCGCTCGCTGCTGCCGGAGACGAGCAGGAACGCGTCGGTGAGCGGCAGTCGCGAGGACACGTCGATGGCGACCGGATCGGCCGCGTTCTTCGCCCAGGCGGCCTCCGCCGCCTGCTGGACCAGGGTGTGCGCCGATTCCGTCTTCACGTCGCCGATCAGAATAGCTTCAGAACCCAGCTGCCGATGAGCAGGGTCACCACACCCACAGCCATCGCACCGGCGATGATCGCCAGCACGGTGGGCAGCACGTTGCCCCGGGCGCGTCGGGCACCGATGATCGCTCGGGTCGAACCGGTGCCGCTGATCGCGCGGCTGGCCCGCACGGGGGCGACTCCGGCGGCGGGCTCGTCCTGCGAGGCCTCGAAGAGCCGGTCGATCTCCAGCGAGTCGTAGTGCTCGGCGGTCGCGCCGGTCTGGGCGAGGCTGCGCGGCAGGTTCAGCGAGCCGGTGATGAAGATGTCGCCGGTGCGGTTGACCGCGTGCGTGAGGTCGGGCTGCGGGTCGTGGGGCAGGATCAGCGCGTTGGCCGAGCCGTTCGAGCCCTGCACTGGCCGGCCGAGGAGGCCGGTGTAGTCCTGCGCGTCGTCCTCGTCGTCCTCCGCCCAGGGCAACGGCTGCTGGCGCTGCTGCGGCTGGGAGAAGGCGGGCTCGGGCGTCGGCGGCTGCTGCCCGGACCGGGCGCGGCGGATGAGCGCCTCGAAGCCGGCGAGATCGGTGACCTCGCTCGGCGGGCCCACCTGCTCCGGACCGAACGCGGCGGGGGGCTCGGCGTAGCCGGCCGGCTCCGCGTAGCCGTACGGGTCCGCGGAGGGTGTGGGCTCGGCGTAGGCGGCGGGCTCCGCGTACTCGTCGACCTGGCTCCACGCGCGGCCACGGAACGGCGACTGGGGCTCGAGGAACTCGGGCTGCGCCTCTGCCTCGGGCGCGGGCTCCGGCTCGACCAGCGGCACGGGGCTCGAGAAGGTGAGCGCGTCGTCGCCCTGCGGCGCGGCGAAGAACTGCGGCAGGCTCACGGGCGCCGTCATCGGCGTCTGCGCCTCGAGCTCCGCGCGGTCGAGGGCGGCCATGGCCACCGTCGGCGCGTCGTCGTACCCGGCGAACGCGGCGGGCACGTCGGGGCGGGCGGTGGGAGCCGCGTCGCTGAACCAGGCGGCGGGCATGCCGTCGTCGGTCGTCTGCTCGGCCTGGCGGCGGCGCAGCTCGCGGCGGCTGAGCGGCTGCTGCACCGGGGTCTTCACGGTCGGCAGCGGCTCGGCCTCGTGCTCGCGGAGCACGGCGTCCCGGACGCGGTCGAGCAGCTCGCCCGTCATCGGCGAGGAGGGCACGGGTCCGGTGCGGCGCGCCGGGGCCTCCGGCACGCCGGAGCGGAACCGGGCCAGGTCGCCGGTCCTCGGCCCCTCGGTCGGCTGCGCGGCCGGAGCGTCGGCACGGCGCGAGAGCGCGGCCCAGATGTCCGTCGTGTCGGGAACAGGGAACTCCTGGTCGGAGCCGAATTCCTCGCTGAAGTCGTGGCCGTCGAAGTCGACGACGCCCGACGGGTGCACCCGCCCCTCGGCCAGCGCTTCTGCGGCACGCCGCTCCCGTTCACGAGCCGCGCGCCGGCTGAGCGGCTGACCGTCCTCGCGGGTCTCCGATGCTCTGGCGGTGTCCACGACGGTTCCGTTCCGGTCCCCCCGCGAGCCCTGGTCCTGCCACAAGGTCATGGTGCGCTCCTGTACAGACGGTGCTTGCTGATGTACTGAACCACACCATCCGGGACGAGGTACCAAACCGGTGCGCCGTGTCGCACACGCGCTCTGCAATCCGTCGACGAGATGGCCAGGGCGGGCACCTCGAGCACGCTGACGTCCTCGCGGGGCAGCCCGGCGACGGACAGCGCATGCCCCGGTCGGGTCACGGCGACGAAGTGGGCGAGGCCCCACAGGTCGTCGAGGTCCTTCCAGCTGAAGATCTGGGCGATCGCGTCGGCGCCCGAGATGAAGAACAGATCCGCGTAGGGATGCTGCTGCTTGAGGTCGCGCAGCGTGTCGACGGTGTAGGTGACGCCGCCACGGTCGATGTCGACGCGCGAGACGGTGAACCGCGGGTTCGAGGCGGTCGCGACGACCGTCATGAGGTAGCGGTGCTCCGGCTCGGTGACGGCCTCCTTGTGCCACGGACGTCCCGTGGGCACGAAGATCACCTCGTCCAGCTCGAAGACGCGCTGGACCTCGCTCGCGGCCACGAGGTGACCGTGGTGGATGGGGTCGAACGTGCCACCCATGACGCCGACGCGGCGGCGCGTGCTGCCGGCCGGCCGGGTGGCGGATGCGGCGCTGACGGCTCCCCGCTAGATGCCGGGGCCGTGCTGGGTGTGCGTGTTCGCGCCGCCCTTGCCCGCGTGGCGGTTGGCGACGTCGCGGTAGGACCACGCGACGAAGCCGAGCAGCAGGAACACGCCGAGCGCGATGAGGGGGAACACGATCGCCGGGAACGGCAACGGGGTCTCGTGGTAGGCGTCTGCCATCACCGGCAGGACGGACATGAGCGTCACCGCTGCTCCTCTCGGTCCCGGACCCGCGTCCGGCGACGGGACGATTCTAGGGCTCGACCCTCGGAGCGCCTCAGCAGCCCGGGCTCCGCGGATCCGTCCGGGTCGGCGTACCCGCGCGCATCCGTGCCGCGAGGAGGCATCCGTGCCGCGAGTAGGCCGGAACCGGCCCGCCGGGCCTACTCCCGGCACGATCCCCTACTCCCGGGACACGGGACGCCGCGACCTACGGGCGCACCTGGCCCGCGCCGCGAACGAGCCACTTCGTGCTCGTCAGCTCCGGCAGGCCCATCGGGCCGCGGGCGTGCAGCTTCTGGGTGCTGATGCCCACCTCCGCGCCGAAGCCGAACTCGCCGCCGTCGGAGAAGCGCGGGGACGCGTTGACCATGACGACCGCCGAGTCGACCTCGGGGAGGAAGCGCTCGGCGTTGCTGAGGTCGTTCGTCACGATCGACTCGGTGTGGTGCGTCGAGAAGCGCTCGATGTGCTCGATGGCGGTCTCGAGGTCGTCGACGACCCCCACCGTGAGGTCGAGGGAGCCGTACTCGGTGCCCCAGTCCGCCTCGGTGGCGGGGACGGCGTCTGGGACGAGCGCCCGCGCGGCCTCGTCGGCGTGCAGCACCACCCCGGCGGCGCGCAGGGCCTCCGCGACCGGCGGGAGCACGCGGCCGGCGGCGTCCCGGTGCACGAGCAGGGTCTCGAGGGCGTTGCAGACCCCGACGCGCTGCGTCTTCGCGTTCACGACGATGTCCGTGGCCATCCGCGCGTCCGCGCTCGCATCGAGGAAGACGTGCACGACGCCGGCGCCGGTCTCGATCACCGGCAGGGTCGACTCCCGCACGACGGGGTCGATGAGCGAGGCGCTGCCGCGCGGCACGAGCACGTCGACGTGGCCGCGGGCGCGCA
>JBQCCU010000383.1:0-2080 GCA_051961935.1 Amnibacterium sp.
CGACCGGTACGAGCGCCGTCGGGGCGACGTTGTAGTCGTCGGGCAGCGGCTCGAATCCGCCGAGCAGATCGGGGAGGAGGTCGTTCACGGCCTTCGTGACGACGTAGCGACCGCACATGCGGCCATCATCCCGCGGTCCGCCGACGGTCGGCCGACGTGCGGTGGTCGGGCAGCGAACGGGGTACAACCAGCGCGGTCGTCCCCCGGAACGCCGCGCGTTCATCCGTCGTTCGCTTCGCAAGGGGGTACCGCGTCGGGGTACAAGCGGCTATCGTCCTGAACCAATCGCCGCCGACCGGACGCCGCACCCGGGTGCTCCGACCATCGGATCGCTGTCGATACGACCCTGCACGTCCGTGAACGCCCAGGAGGGAGGACGCCGTCCATGTCGAGCGCCCCCGCAGCAGCCCCCCAGGTCCTGGCCGACGAGGACCGCGACGTCCAGTGGCGCCCCACCCAGAAGGACCTGTGGGTCGCCAGGCGCGACGGCCGGCACCTCGGGACCGTGGAGCGCGGCCGCCGCTTCCTCGCCTTCGACGCGGACGGGGAGCCGATCGGGAGCTACCGCACCCTCGCCGCGGCCCGGACGGCGGTGGCGGCGCAGTGCTCGCGCGAGCACCGCGCGCCACGGCGGACCCGGTCCTGGGGCGCGGCCGCGCTCGTCGCCGCGCTGTGCCTCGTCGTCGGAGCGGCGCTCCTCGCCTACGCACTCCTCCTGGTCTGACCGCACGGCGCTCCCGTCCGCGGTCGGCACCCGGCAATAGGCTCGCGGCATGACGTGGTTGGTCACCGGCGGCGCCGGGTACATCGGTGCGCACGTGGTGCGAGCCCTCCAGGAGGCGGGCATCGAGCCGCTGGTGATCGATGACCTGTCGAGCGGTCACCGGGGCTTCGTCCCGGCCGACGTCGAGCTCGTGCGCGGCTCCATCCTCTCCGGGGAGCTGCTCGCCGACGTCTTCGCGCAGCACGCGATCGAGGGCGTCATGCACATCGCCGGGTTCAAGTACGCGGGCGTCTCGGTGCAGCGCCCCCTGCACACCTACGCGCAGAACGTCACCGGCACCGCGACCCTCCTCGGCGCGATGGCCGACGCCGGCGTCGACCGGATCGTCTTCTCGTCGTCCGCGGCCGTCTACGGCACCCCCGACGTCGACCTCGTCACCGAGGACACCCCGCTGCACCCCGAGTCGCCCTACGGGGAGTCGAAGCTCATCGGCGAGTGGCTGCTCGCGGACCAGGGCCGCGCCGTCGGCCTGCGCCACACCGCGCTCCGCTACTTCAACGTCGTCGGATCCGGCAGCGACGACCTCTACGACACCAGCCCGCACAACCTCTTCCCGCTCGTCTTCGACGCGCTGCTCGAGGGACGCACCCCGCGGATCAACGGCGACGACTACCCGACGCCCGACGGCACCTGCGTCAGGGACTACCTGCACGTGACCGATCTCGCCCGCTCCCACGTGGTCGCGGCGAAGCGGCTCGCGGCCGGCGAGGAGCTCCGTCCGGTCTACAACCTGGGCTCCGGGGACGGCGTCAGCGTCGGCGAGATCATGCGGACGATCGCGGAGGTCACGGGCATCGCGTTCACGCCCGAGATCGGCCCTCGCCGCCCCGGCGACCCCGCCCGGATCGTCGCGTCGGGTGAGCTCGCCGCGCAGGACCTCGACTGGGCGATGCGGCACTCGCTGACCGAGATGGTCGCGAGCGCCTGGAGCGCCCGCTCCGCCGCCGGCCGGGCCTGACCGGCGCGTCGCCCCGGCCGCGGGCCGGTTCGCGCGCGCGGGGCGTCATGGGCGGCCCTTCCCGCCCGAAGCGGCCCGCCGATCGCGGGCCGGAGCGGCGCGCCGGCGCCTCGGCGTGTCCGATTGGACAGATGTTATCCGGCTGTGATAGGCGCGAACCCCCCGAATAGGGGTCGCGTGAATTCGCGATGCCCCTCGAACGAGGGGTCGGAATGCGTGCCCATTAACGCATCCTTCGAACACGAATTCGAACGCGCGACGAGCTCCGAAAAAATCTTGCGGCCGCCCGATGTGAACAACATGTTACGCAACGACTGTCGTTATCGGCGTGTCGTCAG
>JBQCCU010000384.1:0-2810 GCA_051961935.1 Amnibacterium sp.
TCCTCGCGGTGGCGGGCTTCGTGGCCGCCCTCGCCCTCGCCGCACCGGTCGTCGCGGCCGTCACCGCGGCCGTCGCGGTCGTCGTGCCGCTCGCGCTGTCGACCGCCCTGCGCGTGGAGGACGGCCCCTGGAGCGTCGGCACGTCGGCCCTCCCCCGGGTGCTCCTCGCGCTCGCCGTCGTGCTGGCGGCGCGCTCCCCCGTCGCGGCGCTGCTGTGCGGCGTGCTCGTCGTGGAGGCGCTGCTCGAGCCGGTCCACGCGAGGGTGTGGGCCGCCACGCCGCCCTTCGCCGCGAACCTCCCCGGCCTCTCGATCCCCGACCGGGGACGCCTGCACCCCCGCATCGTCACCGCCGTCGGCGCGGCCGTCGCGGTGCTCGTCGCGCTGGGCGCGGCCTGGCACGGTCCCGTGGGCCTGCTCGTCGTGCCCGCGGTCGGAGCCCTGGCGGTCGTGGTCGCCGCGATCGCCAGGGGCGCGCGTCGGCTCGCCGCCCGCCGCCACGCCGAGCGGGACCTGCACGGCCTCCTCGTCGCCTACGCGCCGGCCTTCGCGGTCCACTGGGACGCCCCGGCCGGCACCGCGTACCAGCTCGAGATGTGGCTGCCCTACCTGCAGCGGATCGGGGCGCGGTTCGTGCTGATCGTGCGCAACCCCGCGTCGTTCGCCGAGGCGGTGGCGCTCACCGATGCGCCCGTGCTGGTCCGGCAGGAGCACGGCGAGCTCGACGCCGTGGTCGTGCCGAGCCTGCGCGCGGTCTTCTACATGAACAACGCCGCGCGGAACACCCACTTCGTCCGCTTCACCGGCCTGCAGCACGTGCAGCTCGGCCACGGCGAGAGCGACAAGGCGGCGAGCTTCAGCCCGGTCTTCCGCCTGTACGACCACGACTTCGTCGCGGGCCAGGCGGCGATCGACCGCTTCGCGGCGCACGGCGTCGCGATGCCCCCCTCGCTGTTCCGGATCGTCGGGCGCCCCCAGGTCGAGCGGGTCCTCGTCGGGACGAGCACGTCCGAGATGCCGACCGCGCTCTACGCCCCCACGTGGGGCGGTTCGTACGCCGACTCCGACTACTGCTCGCTCCCGATCGGCCACACCATCGTCGAGGCGCTGCTGCGCCGCGGGTTCCGGATCGTCTTCCGCCCCCACCCCTACACGAGCCGCCCCCCGGGGCACGCCCGCGCAGCAGCGCGGATCGAGGCGACGCTGGCGGAGCACGCCAGGACCTCAGGCGTCCCGCACGTCTTCGGGGCCGAGGCCGCGGCGCTCGACCTCTACGACGCCTTCAACGCCGCCCACCTCATGGTCTCGGACGTCTCCAGCGTCGTGGCGGACTTCCTCCACTCGGAGAAGCCCTTCGCGATCGTGGCGATGCACGGCACGGTCGCCGGCTTCGCCCGCGAGTTCCCGATCGCGCGGGCGGCGTACGTCATCGACCGGCGGGCGGGCGACCTCGAGCGGATGCTCGACAGCATGACCGACGGCGATCCGGTGGCGGCGGCGCGGCGGGCGACCAAGACGTACTTCCTCGGCGACATCCCGGACGACCGGTACGCCGAGGCCTTCCTCGATGCGGCGCGCGAGGTGGTCGGGCTCGGCTGAGGCCGCTCAGACGCCGGTCGCGCCCGCCTCGACGAGACGCCGGCGCAGCACGTCCCGCTCGGCGATGACCTCGCCGCAGACCGCCACGAACCGGTCCATCACCCCGTCCGGCCAGTAGGGCGACAGGTAGTAGCCGACCAGCTGCCTGCGGCGGTCGCGGCCGTCCCCGTCCGCGGACTCCGCCGCGACGACGTCCGCCGCCCGGCCCGCGTCCGCGACCGGGAGGCGCGGCACGGCCGACAGCATGCCGGAGTCGGCCGCCACGGCGTCCGGTCCCGCCGAGGTGGTGATCACGAGCGGCTTCAGCGACGGCAGCCACGCCGTCGCCACCGCCGAGATGTCGCAGACGAGGGCGGAGGCGCGAGCGAAGGTGGACTCGAGCGGCTCCGCGTCCGCCGCCACGACGCGATGGGGCGCGCCCGCCGCCTCGATCGCCTCCCTGATGGCCCGGTCCGCGACCGCGAAGACGGGCGAGGTCACGCCGATGAGCGGGTGCGGCCGGTAGATGACCGAGTACCGGCCGTCCGCGATCAGCCCGCGCACGAGCCGCTCCCCGTGCGAGGCGACGGAGCTGTAGGCGACGGAGGGCTGCGCGCCCTCCCACGTCGGCGCGTAGAGCACCGCACCGCCGCCCGCCTCCCCGGCCTCGGCCGGGAGCGGCGCGGAGAGCGTGAGCGGCTGACCCACGATCCGGCAGTGCTCCGCGGCGTCGAAGCGCATCAGCCGCCGCTCGATCCGGTCGATCGCGGCCTGCCCGGGGGCGAAGACGAAGTCGTACGCCTTCAGCTGGTTCGACGCGGAGACGCCCTTGTCGCTGTCGCCGTGCCCGATGTAGGCGTGCAGGATCGAGCTGAACCGCAGGGACTCGAAGTTGCGCGGCAGGTGGCTCACGTACAGCGCGAGCTTCACGTCGCTGCGGCTCAGGACGCCGTCGAGGGTGCCGTACCGGGCGATGGTCACGACGGGGAACGAGGAGCGCTCCCGCAGCATCGCCGCGACGCAGGAGTCCTGGCAGACGACGACGACCGGATGGACGCGGTGCAGCGCCTCGAACGTCGGCAGCCACGGGGTGATCTGGTAGGTGGTGTCGAGCGCGCCCGGGAAGTACACCATCACCGTCGCGTCGAACCGCGCCGACCCCAGCGCGAGGTCCTCGCCCCGCCGGTCCGGGATCGTCCGAGGGAAGAACCGCGACCGGCGCAGCCGACGGAG
>JBQCCU010000385.1:0-6191 GCA_051961935.1 Amnibacterium sp.
CGGTAGAAGCCCAACACCGGCAGGCCCCCCCTACTCCCGGCACCCTCCCCTACTCCCGGGACGCGAGTACCGGCGAAATGACGGCGATCCGACCGGATGACGGCCCGAGCCGGCCCGCACCACCGTCATTCCGGTCGATCACCGCTGTTTCGGAGCACCCGCGATCGGCGAGCCGGCGCTGAGCGTCGGGTCTAGCGGCGGTCCTTGCGCCGCGGGGGCCGCTCCTGCATCAGCACCGGCGTCTCCGACGGATCCGCGGGCCGATCGGGTCCCTCCACGAGCGCGAACATCGCGAGCAGCAGGAGCGTCGCGATGAAGGCGACGCCGAGGAAGATCGAGGCGAGCTCGATCTCCCTGGTCGACAGCAGCACGACGACGCCGACGAACACGGCCACGATCGCGGCCATGACGACGAGCTCGACGGGCTTCAGCCGCTGCCTCCGGGACGCGCTCATCTGGCTCCCTCCGGTCGGCGGGCGATGGACACCGCGGCGATGGCGAGGTAGACCGCCACGACGGCGCCCCACGCCGAGAGCACGCCGACGACGAAGAGCGAGTCGGGCAGGAGGATCGCGAGCATCGCGCCCACGACCAGCTCCAGGCCCCCCACGGTGACGAGGTCGCGGGATGCGGGCGAGGCGTCGGCCCGGCGCAGCCCGGACAGCACCTCGAGCGCGCCGGCGCCGAGGAAGCCCGCGATCTCGAGGGCGAGCAGCGTGCCGATGCCGTTCCCGACGAGCGCCACGGCGAGCACGCCGACGACGAGCAGCACGACCGCGCGCAGCACGATCAGCAGCCGGCCCGTGCCGCTGGCGGCGAAGGCCGGTGCCCCGGCGGCGACGATCGCGCCCTGCACGACGGCGAAGACGCCGAACACCGCGAGCCCGAAGGCCGGGGTGTGGTCGGCGGAGAACGTCACGACGGCGGCGAGCACCGCGGCCGCCACGGCGCGGGCCGCGGTGAACGCGGTCAGCGACAGACGACCGCGCGACACGGACGTCGCGGTGGACACGGACCGCCACCTCCTCCGACGCGACTCGTCGGCGCGAGCGCGGCCATCAACGTTACGCCACGGCGATATCGGCGAAGCGCGAGTAGCGGCCGTGGAACGCGACCGTGATCGTGTCGGTCGGACCGTTGCGGTGCTTGGCGACGATGAGGTCGGCATCGGGGTTCGGCTGGTCCCGGTCGTACGCGCTCTCGCGGTGCAGCAGGATCACCATGTCGGCGTCCTGCTCGATCGAGCCGGACTCGCGGAGGTCGGACAGCGCCGGCCGCTTGTCGGCGCGCTGCTCCGGGCCGCGGTTCAGCTGCGACAGGGCGATGACCGGCACCCCGAGCTCCTTCGCAAGCAGCTTCAGCGCGCGGGAGAACTCGCTGATCTCCTGCTGGCGGCTCTCCACCCGCTTGCCGCTCGTCATGAGCTGCAGGTAGTCGATGACGATGAGCTTCAGGCCGACCTTCTGCTTGAGCCGGCGGCACTTCGCCCGGATCTCGACGAGGCTCATGTTCGGGCTGTCGTCGATGTAGAGCGGGGCGTCGTTGATCCGGCCGCGGGTCGCCGCGATCTTCGTCCAGTCGTCGCTGCCCAGCCGGCCCTTGCGCATGTCCTGCATCGAGATGGTCGCCTCGGCGGCCATGAGGCGCATCGCGATCTCGCTGCGCCCCATCTCGAGCGAGAAGAAGATGGTGGGCATCCGGTGCTTCACGGACGCCGCCCGCGCCATGTCGAGCGCGACCGTCGACTTGCCCATGGCCGGTCGGGCGCCGACGATGATCAGCTGGCCCGGGTGGAGGCCGTTCGTCAGCTCGTCGAGCTGCTTGAACCCGGTCGGGACGCCGGTCATCTCGCCGTCGCGGCCGGCCGCCGCCTCCATCTCGTCGATGGCGACGGTCACCGCGTCGGTCAGCGGCACGTAGTCCTCGGTGGCGGACTCCCGCGCGATGCCGAAGATCTCCGCCTGGGCCTGGTTCAGCAGGTCCATGGCCTCGCCCTCGGCGCCGTAGCCGAGCTGGGCGATGTGGGTGCCGGCCTCCACGAGCCGCCGCAGCACGGCCTGCTCCGCCACGATCGAGGCGTAGTAGCCGGCGTTCGCCGCCGTGGGAACGATGTTCGTGAGGGTGTGCAGGTAGGACTCGCCGCCCGCGCGCTGCACGTCGCCGGTGCGGACCAGCTCGTCACCGACCGCGATCGCGTCGGTCGGCTCACCGCGCGAGTAGAGGCTGAGGATCGCGTTGAAGATGACCTCGTGCTTCGGCACGTAGAAGTCCGCGCCAACGACGACCTCGAGCACGTCCGCGACCGCGTCCGTCGAGAGCAGCATGCCGCCCAGGGCGCTCTGCTCGGCGAGCAGGTTGTGCGGAGGCGTGCGCTCGCGCCGCCCGGCGCCGGCGCTCTCCCACGCCTCCGGGGCCTCCGTGTCCCACTCCGTCATCGACATCGAAGAACCTCCTCCCTCCTCACGCCCGCAGCGGTGCGGGGTGGCGCCGATCGCGCCCCGCGGATGCCAGGAGTACCACCCCGTCCCGACACCGGTCCCCGCCGCCTCGGCGAGCCACGACGGTAATCCACGCCCTGTGCACAGGGGTGTGGACGACGCGCGCGAAGAACGCTTCTCCCCATGTGGATCCCCTGTGGAGAACTCGCCGCCGAGGAGTCCGAAAGCCACCTGAGAAAGCAGCGCGACCAGGGGTTATGGTTGTCCCCAGCACCCTTGGGGATAAGCGACCTCAACCACTGATTGAAGGTTGTCGGATGGCGTGTCGGGGTGTGGACGTGCTAGCGCCGGGGCCGCCGGATCGCACCCCGGGACGACGACGAGGGCGCCGCCTCCGATCGCATCGGAAGCGGCGCCCTCGTGGCGGTGGTGCTGCGGTTCAGCGACCCGCGACGACCTCCACCGTCAGGGTGGCGGTGACGTCCTCGCGGAGCCGCACGGACGCCTCGTGGCTGCCCGTCGAGCGGACCGGCGCGGCGAACTCGACGGCACGGCGATCGATCGATCCGAGGCCGGCGGCCTGGACGGCGTCGGCCACGTCGGAGGCGGAGACCGAACCGAAGAGCCGTCCGGCCTGACCGGTGCGCACCTCGAGCCGCACGGGCTGCGACTCCAGACGCGCCTTCAGCGCCTGGGCCTCCTCGAGCGAGGCGGCCTCGCGGGCCTTGCGCGCGGCACGGAGCGAGTCGACCTGCTTCTGGCCGCCACGGCTCCACGTCACGGCGAAGCCGCTCGGGATGAGGTAGTTGCGGGCGTAGCCGCCCTTGACCTCGACGATGTCCCCGGCCGATCCGAGACCGGTGACCTCCTGGGTGAGGATGAGCTTCGACATGGTGCCCCCGATCAGCGGCCGGAGCCGGAGTAGGGGAGCAGCGCCATCTCGCGCGCGTTCTTCACGGCGCGGGCGATGAGCCGCTGCTCCTGAACGGAGACGCCCGTGATGCGACGCGCACGGATCTTGCCGCGCTCCGAGATGAACTTGCGCAGGGTGGCGACGTCCTTGTAGTCGATCACCCCGACCTTGATGCTCTTCGCGGGAGCAGCGGCCTTGCCGCCCTTGCCCCGCGTCGGCTTGCGGCTGTCGCCGCGCGACTTACCTGCCATTGCAGTGGATTCCTGTTCTGAAGTAGTGGTCGCCGCTTAGAACGGCGTCTCGTCGTCGTAGGCGCCGGGCGTGGACCAGCCATCGGCCCCGCCACCGCCACCGGAGGTGCCGGGGGCACCCCACGGGTCGTCGTTCTGCCGGCCGGAGCCGCCGCCGACCTGGCCGCGGCCTCCGCCGCCACCCTGTCCGCCGCCGCCGCCGCTCGAGCGGGTGACCTGCGCGGTCGCGTACCGGAGCGAGGGGCCGATCTCGTCGACCTCGAGCTCGATCGCGGTGCGCTTCTCGCCCTCGCGGGTCTCGTAGGAGCGCTGCTTGAGACGACCGGTCGCGATGACGCGGGAGCCCTTGGCGAGCGAGCCCGCCACGTGCTCCGCGAAGTCGCGCCAGACGCTCGCGCGAAGGAACAGCGCTTCGCCGTCCTTCCACTCGTTGCTCTGCCGGTCGAAGTTGCGCGGCGTGGAGGCGATCGTGAAGTTCGCCACGGCCAGCCCGTTCTGCGTGTACCGCAGCTCGGGGTCGCTCGTCAGGTTCCCGACGACCGTGATGATGGTCTCGCCGGCCACGACTACCTCGCCGCGGCGGGACGCGGCGTGCGGGCCGGGCGCTTCGCAGCGGCCTCGGCCTCGGCGGCCCGGGCGATGGCCTCCTCGGCGCGCAGCACCTTGGTGCGGAGCACGGCCTCGGACAGGCTCAGCTGACGGTCGAGCTCCTGCGTGGCGGCTGCCGTCGCGGTCAGGTTGACCACGGCGTAGATGCCCTCGGTGTGCTTCTTGATCTCGTAGGCCAGCCGGCGCCGTCCCCAGATGTCGACCTTGTCGACCGTGCCACCGTCTTGACGGATGACTCCGAGGAACCGGTCCAGACTGGGCGCGACCGTCCTCTCGTCGATGCTCGGGTCCAGGATGACCATGAGCTCGTACTGATGCGTCACTACCCCACCTCCTCTGGTCTCATGCGGCCGCGGTCGTTCCGCGGCAGGAGGGTCTGACGGATGCCCGATGGCCGGGACGGCCGTGCGGGCAACCACGACAGCGTAGTCGCTCGACGCGCCGGGGTCGAACCGATGCCCGCTGATCAGGCCTGCTCGGCGCGCTCCGCCCACCAGGCGTGGAGTCGGCGGGTCGCCTCCTCCTCGCCGAGCGGCCCCTCGTCGAGGCGCAGCTCGAGCAGGAAGCGGTACGCCTCGCCCACCACCGGACCGGGCCGCACGCCGAGCTCCCGCATGATCGCCTCGCCGTCGAGGTCGGGTCGGATGGCGTCGACCGCCTCCTGCACCCGCAGCTGCTCGATCCGCTGCTCCAGGTCGTCGTACGCGGTGGCGAGCCGCCGGACCTTCCGCGGGTTCCTCGTCGTGACGTCGGCACGCGTGAGGATGTGCAGCCGGGGGAGCAGGTCGCCCGCGTCGCGGACGTACCGGCGCACCGCGGAGTCGGTCCAGGCCGCGTCCCCGTAGCCGAAGAAGCGCTGGTGCAGCTCGATGAGCTTCGCGATCTGCTCGACCTGCTCGTTCGGGAAGCGCAGCGCCTTGAGCCGCTTCCGCGCGAGCTTCGCGCCCACGACGTCGTGGTGGTGGAAGGTCACCTGGCCGCCCTCGAACCGTCGCGTCGACGGCTTGCCGATGTCGTGCAGCAGCGCCGCGACCCGGAGCACGATGTCCGGCAGCTGCCCCGGGAGGCGCCGGTGCTCGAGGTCCACCGCCTGCTCGAGCACGGTGAGGCTGTGCTGGTAGACGTCCTTGTGCCGGTGCTGGGCGTCGACGGCGAGGCGGAGCGCAGGCAGCTCGGGCAGCACCCGCTCGGCGATGCCGGTGTCGACGAGCAGCTCGAGCCCCGCTCGGGCGGAGTCGGTGCCGAGCAGCTTCACGAGCTCGTCGCGGACGCGCTCCTGCGAGACCACCTCGATCCGCTCGGCGAGCGCCCGCATGGCCTCGGTCCCCGGCCCGTCGAGCGTGAAACCGAGCTGCGAGGTGAAGCGGGCGGCGCGCATCATCCGCAGCGGGTCCTCGTCGAAGGACTCGATCGGCGGGGACGGCGTCACGAGCCGCCGCTCGGTCAGCGCGGCGATGCCGTCGGTGGGGTCGACGATCGTCAGCGACGGCAGCCGCACGGCGATGGCGTTGACGGTGAAGTCGCGGCGCCGGAGGTCCCCGTCGAGCGAGTCGCCGAACACCACCTCCGGCTTGCGCGAGGACGGCTGGTAGGCGTCGCGGCGGTAGGTCGTCACCTCGACGGTCTCGCCGGCGATGCGCGCCGCGATCGTGCCGAACGCGCGCCCCGCGTCCCACTGCGCCGTCGCGAGCGGCGCGACGAGCCGCGCGACCTCGTCGGGGTGCGCGTCGGTGGTGAGGTCGAGGTCGGTGACCTCGCGGTCGAGCAGCGCGTCACGCACCGGGCCGCCGACGAGGGCGAGCTCGTGACCGGCCGCCTCGAACGCGCGCACGAGCCGGTGCACGGCGGGGCGCGCCGCCAGCTCGGCCAGTCGCGGGAGCGCGGCGGCGACCGGATGCATGCCGTCCAGCCTAGGAGCGGCCCGATGCGCCCTTCCTCCCGCCCGTGCCCGACCGCTGATACCGCGGCGGCGAGACCCCG
>JBQCCU010000386.1:0-3961 GCA_051961935.1 Amnibacterium sp.
CGCATCGTGACCACGCGGTCGATCGGCCCGTCGCTCCGCCCGAGCGGCAGCGCCGGGCGCCCCGAGGCGAGGATCGCCCGCGCCGCCTCCGACGGCGAGAGATCCGGTGCCAGCACCGGCGGCGCGGGCGCCATCAGCTCCGCCACGGTGCCGCGGAGCGCGGGGTTCGGCGGCGGGGCGTCCAGATCGATCCCGCGACGCCGGAGCTTCAGGGTGTAGATCGTGTCCTTGCCGAGCGCCCGCGAGACCGCCGTCGCGAGGATGATCGCGAGCAGCAGCGGCAGGATCACGCCGTAGTCGCCGGTCAGCTCGAACAGCATGATGCCCGCGGTGATCGGGGCGCGCGTCGTGCCGGAGAGCACCGCGCCCATCCCCACCACGGCGAACACGGCCTGCTGACCGGCGAGCGCGGGCACCGCGAGCGCGGCGACGTCCGCGAACGCGGCACCGAACATGGCGCCGACGAACAGCGAGGGGGCGAACACGCCGCCGGACCCGCCGACCCCGAGGGTGAGGCTGGTCGCGACCGCCTTGCCCACCATCAGCAGGAGCAGGAAGCCGAGGGCGTAGCCCCCGCGCACGCCGAGGTCGAGCGCCGGGTAGCCCACCCCGTAGAGCTGCGGGACGGCGAGCACGACGGCGCCGATGAGCACCCCGCCGACCACCGGCCGGAGCCAGTCGGGTCCCCGCCAGAGCCGGTCACACACGTCCTCGACGAGGTAGAGGAACCGGGTGAACCCCATGCCCACCAGGCCGGCGAGCACACCGAGGACGGCGATCGGCACGTACTCGAGGGGCGAGTCGAGGCGGACGGAGGGCAGCAGCAGGAAGGCGTGGTCGCCGAGCAGCGCGCGGCCGACGACCGAAGCGGTGACGGAGGCGAGCACGACCACGCCGAACGACCGGGCCTTGAAGTCGCGCAGCAGCAGCTCGAGCGCGAAGAACACGCCGGCGATCGGCGCGTTGAAGGTCGCGGCGATGCCGCCCGCCGCACCGCACGCGACGAGCGTGCGCATCCGCTCCTCGGGACTGCGGGTGAGGCGACCGAGGGCCGAGCCGAGCGCGGAGCCGATCTGGATGATGGGCCCCTCGCGCCCGACGGAGCCGCCGGAGCCGATGCAGATCGCGGAGGCGAGCGCCTTCACCAGCGCCACCCGGGGCCGGATCCGTCCGCCGCGCCGCGCGACCGCCAGCATCACCTCCGGCACCCCGTGCCCGCGCGCCTCGGGCGCGAACCGCGCCACGAGCGGGCCGTAGAGCAGACCGCCGACGACCGGGACGAGCAGCAGGAACCAGGGACCCAGCCACGGCACGAACGGGTTCGCGGGCCGCCCGTGCACGCCGGCGTAGTCGGCGGTGCCCGTGAAGAGCGTCGTCGCCCCCACGATCAGCCAGCGGAAGACGACCGCCGCGAGGCCCGCGCCTGCGCCGACCAGCACCGCGGGCAGCCCGAGCCGGAGTGCCGCGGCGAGGAGGCGGGGTTCCTCGCGGCTCGGGTCGTGCTCGGCCATCGCCCGCACTCGGGCGATCGCGCCCCGCACCCGTCCTGAGCCCACCTCGACATCAACCATTGTTGTGCAGAAACGATACCCCATGAAGCGGCCAGGTGGCGCCGAGGCGGAGCATATGGACGCGCTCGGACACTGGTGGGGACCGGCCGGAAGGACCGTCCGGATCGGATGGAGGTCCCGTGGGAGCGCTGCTCGGAGTGACCGGTCCGCAGGCGGCGGCCGTGGTGATCGCCGCGGTCGTGGTCTTCGCCGTGCTGCTGCTCGTGGTGCGCCTGCTCGGCGCCCGCGCGGCGGCGCGGCTCACCACCGCGGACCTCGCTGTGCTGCTGATCGTGGGGTCCATCGCGGGCAGGGTGGTGCTCGGCACCGCGGTCACCCTGGCCGCGGGCGTGATCGCCCTCGCCGTGCTGATCGCGCTGCGGCTCACCGCCGGGCTGCTGCGCCGGCGCAGGGCCGGTCATGTGCTCGTCACCGATCGACCCCTCCTGCTCGTCGCGGCCGGCCGCGTCCTCGACGCGCACCTGCACCGCGCGAAGATGGGCCGGGAGGAGCTGAACGTCGCACTCCGCACCGCCGGGATCGCCGCGCTGACCGAGGTGGCCTGCGCGGTGCTCGAGCCGACGGGCGCGATCAGCGTCACCCGGCGCGACCCGGCCCATCCGCTGGACCGGAGCGTGTTCACCGACGTGCGCGGGATCGAGCTGATCCCCGGCGCCTGGTTCGAGGAACCGGTCGCCGAGTGAGCGGCTCGGGCCGCCGGAACGCGGCCCTCAGGGGGTCGGCATGCCGCCGTTCACGTTGAGCGTCTCCCCGGAGACGTAGCTCGACTCGGCGCTCGCGAGGAACACGTAGGCGGGGGCCAGCTCGGCCGGCTGCCCGGGGCGGCCGAGCGGCGTCTGCGTCCCGAAGCTCGACAGCGCCTCCTCCGGCTGGCCGCCGGCCTGCTGCAGGGGCGTCCAGATCGGCCCCGGCGCGATCGCGTTGACGCGGATGCCCTGCCCGGCGAGCTGCCCGGCGAGCCCTTTCGTGAACGCGTTGATCGCCGCCTTCGTGCTGGCGTAGTCCACGAGGATCGGGCTCGGCTCGTACGCCTGGATCGACGTGGTGTTGATGATCGAGCCGCCCGGGGGCATGTTGCGCACCGCCGCCTTGCAGAGCCAGAACATCGCGTACACGTTCGTCCGGTAGGTCTCGTCGAACTGCTCGGTCGTGATGTCGAGGATCGACTGCTGGTTCTGCTGCTTGCCCGCCACGTTCACCAGCAGGTCGATGCCGCCGAGCTCGTCGACGGCGGTGGCGATGAGCCGCTCGCAGTACGCCTCGTCCTTCAGGTCCCCCGGGCACGCGACCGCCTTCCGGCCCGCCTCCTCGACGAGCTTCACGACCTCCCGCGCGTCCCGCTCCTCCTCCGGCAGGTAGGAGAGGACCACGTCCGCGCCCTCACGGGCGAAGGCGATCACCGCGGCGCGGCCGATGCCGCTGTCAGCACCGGTCACCACCGCCTTCCGGCCCTCCAGGCGCCCGGAGCCGCGGTAGCTGGACTCCCCCGCGTCGGGCGTGGGGTGCATCCGCCCCTCGAGGCCCGCTCCGGGCTGCTCCTGCTTCCAGCTGTCGTCGGGCTTCGGGTACTGGGTGGTGGGGTCCTGGAACGTGTACTGGTCGGTCACGCCGGACACCGTACGAACGGCCGCACCGAGAAGGACGAGCGTTCCCTGAACCCCGAGTGTGCGCCGCGCTCAGCCGAGCAGGTAGATGCGCGCGTCCCAGGGCGCGAGCTCGAGCGCGCCGGTGCGCAGCTCCGGCTCCGTCCCCGGCAGGTTGCCGAGCAGCAGCCGCGCCCCGGTCCACCCGTCGCCCAGCTCGATCGCCCGGGGCGTCCGCCCGCAGTTCGCCACGACGAGCATCCGCTGGCGCTCCCACGACCGCGTGTACGCCCAGAGGTCCGGATCGTGCTCGAGCACGCCGGCGAAGTCGCCGTCGGCGAAGATCGCGTGCTCGTGGCGGAGGCGGATCAGCGCCCGGTAGTGCGCGAAGACGGACGAGTCGTCGCCGACCTGCGCGGCGGCGTTCAGCCAGGAGTGGTTCGGGTTGACCGGCATCCACGGCGTACCCGTGGTGAAGCCGGCGGCGGGCGAGCCGTCCCACTGCATCGGCGTCCGCGCGTTGTCGCGGGTGACGGCGTACATGGCGGCGAGCGCCGCGTCCTGGTCCGCGCCCGAGGCCGCCACGACCTTCCAGTGGTTCACGGCCTCGACGTCCTGGAACTGGTCCGGCGAGGTGAAGGGGAAGTTCGTCATCCCCAGCTCCTCCCCCTGGTAGACGTAGGGCGTGCCCCGCATGCCGTGGAGGATCGTGCCGAGCGCCTTGGCCGAGGCCGCCCAGTGCTCGGGGCTGTCGTCACCGAAGCGGGAGACGGCGCGCGGCTGGTCGTGGTTGTCCCAGTACAGGCT
>JBQCCU010000387.1:0-3560 GCA_051961935.1 Amnibacterium sp.
ACTCGCGAGCGCGCTGCAGCCCGCTCGCGTGTCGGGAAGGTGCTCGGGATGTCGCGGAGCACCCCGCGCGGGGAGGGCGCGCCGTAGACTTGCGGGCCATGACTGAGCGCGCGAGCACCGAACCCTCGGTCTTCACGCGGATCCTGCGCGGGGAGATCCCCGGGGAGATCGTGCTGCAGACCGACGACGCCTTCGTGCTGCGCGACATCGCGCCGAAGGCGCCGGTGCACCTGCTCGTGATCCCGAAGACCGACGAGTACCACGACGTCACCGAGCTGGCCGCCGGCGACCCCAAGCTGCTCGCGCATCTCGTCGAGGTGGCGAAGGTCGCGGCCGAGCAGGCCGGGCAGGACTCGTTCCGCCTCGTCTTCAACACCGGCTACGCCGCCGGGCAGACGGTCTTCCACGTCCACGCCCACCTCCTGGCGCCCGGGGCGGAGGGGGTGCTCGACGAGGACTCGATGACCGCCGGGATGCCCGGCGAGGGAAGGGATACGTGACCGACGCCGACGAGGGGTACCGGACGACGGGGCACCGCAGCGCGAGCGCCGTGGCCAGGCGGTACCCGGCCGCTGGGGCGGAGACCCGCACGATGGAGGTCGACGGCATCGCGATGGTGCGGCTGCTCGGCCCGCAGGACCGGCTGCTCACCCAGATCGAGAAGCAGTTCCCGCTCGTGGAGGTGCTGGTCCGCGGCAACGAGATCACGCTCGTGGGCGAGCCCGCGCAGGTGCAGGCCGCCGAGCGGCTCATCTCGGAGCTGCTGCAGATGGTCCGCAACGGCCAGGAGCTCGGCCCCATCGACGTGAGCTCGTCCGCGCACATCCTCGCCGACGACGCCGGCTCGTCGCCGGCCGAGCTGCTGAGCCAGGCGATCCTCACCGCCAGAGGCAAGAGCATCCGCGCGAAGACGCTCGGCCAGAAGTCGTACGTCGAGGCGATCGACGCGAGCACGATCACCTTCGGCATCGGCCCCGCCGGCACCGGCAAGACCTACCTCGCGATGGCGAAGGCCGTGCAGGCGCTGCAGCGCAAGCAGGTGAACCGGATCATCCTCACCCGGCCGGCCGTCGAGGCGGGGGAGCGGCTCGGGTACCTGCCCGGCACGCTCACCGACAAGATCGACCCGTACCTGCGCCCGCTCTACGACGCGCTGAACGAGATGATGGATCCGGAGCTCGTCCCGAAGCTCATGGCGTCGTCGACCATCGAGGTCGCGCCGCTCGCCTACATGCGCGGGCGCACCCTGAACGACTCGTTCGTCGTGCTCGACGAGGCGCAGAACACGACGCCGGAGCAGATGAAGATGTTCCTCACCCGCCTCGGCTTCGGCTCCAAGATGGTCGTCACCGGCGACATCACGCAGGTCGACCTGCCGAACGGCGTCTCCGGCCTGCAGACCGCCACGCGGGTGCTCCGGAACGTCGATGACATCCACTTCTCGATCCTGACCAGCGAGGACGTCGTGCGGCACTCGCTCGTCGGACGGATCGTGGACGCGTACACCCGCTACGACGCGGAGCGGCAGGCCGCCGCCGCCGCACGGCGCAGCGACCGGCAGGAGCAGGGCCCGGAGGCGGCCGGCTCCCGGCTGCCCACCGACTACCGGCCGCCGCAGAACCGCGCGGAGCGCCGCGCGCAGGAGCACGCGGGGGAGGGACGGCACCGGTGAGCGTCGAGGTGAACAACGAGTCCGGCATGCCGGTCGACGAGGGGGCGGTGCAGCGGCTCGTGACCTTCGGGCTCGACCTGCTGCACGTGCACCCCGACGCGGACGTCGCGATCCTCTTCGTCGACGAGGCCGCCATGGAGCAGCTGCACGTGCAGTGGATGGACGAGCCCGGCCCCACGGACGTGCTCAGCTTCCCGATGGACGAGCTGCGGCCCGGCACCGACGACGCGCCCACCCCGGCCGGCCTGCTCGGCGACATCGTCGTGTGCCCGCAGGTCGCGGAGGCGCAGGCGAAGAGTGCCGGCCACTCCACGCTCGAGGAGATCAAGCTGCTCACCGCGCACGGCCTGCTGCACCTGCTCGGCTTCGACCACGCGGAGGCGGAGGAGGAGCGGGAGATGTTCCAGGTGCAGCGCGACATGCTGGTCGGCTTCGCCGTGCAGGAGAAGCAGCGCCGGTGAGGCGATGGTCCCCCTCTTCCTGATCGTCGCGGTCCTGCTCGTCGCCTTCGGCGGTCTGCTCGCGGCCTGCGACGCCGCGATGGCGACGCTGTCCCGGGCCGAGACCCAGGAGCTCGCGCTCCGCGCCCGCTTCCGCCGCTCGCTGCTCGCGATCGCCGCCGACACCGGCGCCCACATCAACGCGGTGAACTTCCTCCGCGTGCTCGCCGAGACGAGCGCCGCGGTGCTCGTGACGCTCGCGGTCGCGGCGCTCGTGCCGAACGTCTGGTTCGTGCTGCTCATCACCGCCGGGATCATGACGGCGGTCTCGTTCGTCCTCGTCGGGGCGAGCCCCAGGAGCGTCGGTCGGATGCACGCGCGGCTGGTCCTGCGCCTGGCGGCGCCCGTCGTGCGGGGCGCCCGGCTGCTGCTCGGGCCGCTCGCCGACGTGCTCGCGTGGCTCGGCAACCGGGTCACCCCCGGCCGCCCGCGCGCCTCCACGTTCACCTCCGAGGAGCAGCTGCTCAGCATGGTCGACGAGGCCGCCGAGCTCGACGTGCTCGAGAAGGACGACCGGGAGCTGATCCACTCGATCTTCGAGTGGGGCGACACGGTCGCCCGCGAGGTGATGATCCCGCGCACCGACATGGTGACCGTCGACGCGCGGACCCCGATCGACGCCGCGATGCGGCTCTTCCTCACCCGGGCGCTGTCGCGTGTGCCGGTGCGCGCGGGCGACGCCGACGAGATCGTCGGGGTCCTGCACCTCCGCGACGTCGCGCGCGTCGTCCTCGAGCGCCCCGCAGCGGCCGCCACGACGACCGCGGCGGAGCTCGCGCGCCCCGCGCTGTTCGTGCCGGACTCGAAGAAGGCCGACGACACGCTCCGGCAGATGCAGCAGGAGGCGAACCACCTCGCGATGGTCGTCGACGAGTACGGCGGCATCGCCGGCCTCGTCACCCTCGAGGACCTCATCGAGGAGCTCGTCGGCGACATCTCGGACGAGTCGGACCGCGGCGGCCCCGAGATCGAGACCCTCCGCGAGGACGCATGGCTCGTCTCCGCCCGCCTGTCGCTCGACGAGCTGGGCGATCTCGTCGGCGCGGAGATCGATGACGAGGACGTCGACTCCGTCGGCGGCCTGCTGACGAAGGAGCTCGGGCGGCTGCCGAAGCTCGGCGACGTCGTGCATGTGGCGGGCCTCGTGCTCACCGCGGATCGCACCGACGGCCGGCGCCGCGGCCTCACCCGCGTGCTGGTCGAGCGGGACCCCGAGGCCGCCGGCCCCGAGGACGAGGAGGCGGCGACGAAGGTGATGGGCGCATGACGCATCGAGCGGGGTTCCTGACGTTCGTCGGACGGCCGAACGTCGGCAAGTCCACCCTGATGAACGCGCTCGTCGGCGAGAAGGTGGCGATCACGTCGCCGAAGCCGCAGACCACCAGGCG
>JBQCCU010000388.1:0-2046 GCA_051961935.1 Amnibacterium sp.
CCTCACCCCCTGACCGCTGCACCGCACGAACGACGGAGAACTCGCCTTCAGCAGGAGGGAAACCGGCCCCTGACCGGATTCGGGGGCCACTTCTCCGTCGTTCGTGCAGGGCGGCCGTCACCGGGCGTCATGGAGGCGCAGGGCCCGTGAGGACCCGCGGGTACCGTCGAGCCATGGCTGATCACGAGTACGGCTTCCGCACCCGCGCGATCCATGCGGGCAACATCCCCGATCCCGTGACCGGCGCCAGGGCCGTCCCGATCTACCAGTCCAGCGCGTTCGTGTTCGACGACACCGAGGACGCCGCGGCCCGCTTCGCGCTCCAGAAGTACGGCACGATCTACAGCCGCCTCGCGAACCCGACCGTCGCCGCGTTCGAGGAGCGGATCGCGAGCCTCGAGGGCGCGCTCGGCTCGGTCGCGACCGCATCCGGCCTCAGCGCGCAGTACATCGCCTTCGCCGCGCTCGCGGGTGCCGGCGACCACATCGTCGCCTCCGCCCAGCTCTACGGCGGCTCGCTCACGCAGCTCGACGTCGCGCTGCGCCGCTTCGGCGTGGAGACGACGTTCGTGCGCTCCTCGGATCCGGCCGACTACGCCGCCGCGATCACCGACCGCACGAAGGTGGTCTTCGCGGAGAGCGTCGCGAACCCGTCCGGCGACGTCGCCGACGTGGCGGGCCTCGCCGACGTGGCCCACGCCGCAGGCGTGCCCTTGATGATCGACGCCACGGTCGCGACGCCCTACCTGTCCCGGCCGATCGAGTGGGGCGCGGACATCGTGGTCCACTCGGCGACGAAGTTCCTCGGCGGGCACGGCACGACGCTCGGCGGGGTGGTCTCCGAGTCGGGCCGCTTCGCCTGGCACGGCGAGCGCTTCCCGCTCTTCGAGCAGCCGGTGCCCGGCTACGGCGGCCTCGAGTGGGCTGGCAACTTCGGCGAGTACGCGTTCCTCACCCGGCTCCGCGCCGAGCAGCTGCGGGACATCGGGCCCGCCCTGTCGCCGCACTCCGCGTTCCTCCTGATGCAGGGCGTGGAGACGCTGCCGTTCCGGATGCAGGCCCACGTCGACAACGCGCGCGTCGTCGCCGAGTGGCTCGACCAGGACGCCCGCGTCGAGTACGTCCACTGGGCCGGCCTGCCCGGCCACCCCGCGCACGAGCGGGCGGCGAAGTACCTGCCGAAGGGCCCCGGATCCGTGTTCGGCTTCGGCGTGAAGGGCGGCAGAGCTGCGGGCCGGCGGTTCATCGAGTCCGTGAACCTGGCGAGCCACCTCGCGAACATCGGGGACGCGAAGACCCTCGTGATCCATCCGGCGTCCACGACCCACGCGCAGCTCTCCGAGCAGCAGCTGCTCGACGCCGGCGTCGAACCCGGCCTCGTGCGGATCAGCGTGGGCATCGAGGATGTGGAGGACATCCTCGCGGATCTCGATGCGGCGCTCGGCGCCGCGGTCACCGAGCAGGAGGCGGCATGAGCGGCACGGCGATCGGCGACGCGGGCGGCGGCGGCACCGCGACGGGCGCCGTCGTTCCCGACCGCCACCCGGACGCGCGCCCGCAGCGCACGTGGATCGGCCCCGATGCCCGCGCCCGGCTCCGGATCCTGCGGCAGGCGCGGAGCGTCGCGATCGTCGGCGCGAGCCCGAACCCGGCCCGGTCGAGCTACTTCGTCGCCACCTACCTGACGCAGTCGAGCCCGTACCGCGTCCACTTCGTGAACCCGCGAGCGACCGAGATCCTCGGGCAGCCGGTCTACCCCGACCTCGCCTCCCTGCCCGAGGTGCCGGACATCGTCGACGTGTTCCGCAAGGCCAGTGACATCCCCTCCGTCGTCGACGACGTGCTGGCGATCGGTGCAAGGACGATCTGGATGCAGCTCGGCATCTGGAACGAGGACGCCGCCCGCTCCGCCGAGGGCGCGGGCCTCACCGTCGTGATGGACCGCTGCATCAAGATCGAGCACGCCCGCTTCCACGGCGGCCTGCACCTCATGGGCTTCGACACCGGGCAGATCACGGCGCGCAAGACGATCCGCTGATCCTCGGG
>JBQCCU010000389.1:0-4004 GCA_051961935.1 Amnibacterium sp.
GACGTCCTCGCCGAGCGCGGGCTGGCCGCCCGGCAGGTCGACGAGCTGCCGTCGGAGCTCGAGCCGGGCGTCGCCTACGTCACCCTCGGGGCCGTCGAGGCCGGCTTCGAGCAGCCCGAGATCGCCCTCGCGCTCGTCACCGAGCGGGAGTTCTACGGTCGCGCCGCCTCCGTCGACGCCCGCCCCCACAAGCTCGCGACCCGGCGGAAGAACGTCGTCGACCCGCTGCAGCTGAAGGCGGGCGACCACGTCGTGCACCAGACCCACGGCATCGGCCGCTTCGTCGAGCTCGTGCGCCGCGAGGTCGCGGGCGCCACCCGCACCGGCCCGCGCCGGGCGGGGCAGAAGGCGCCGGAGAAGGTCGTCCGCGAGTTCCTGCTGCTCGAGTACGCCCCGTCCAAGCGCGGCTACCCCGGCGACAAGCTCTACGTGCCCACCGACCAGCTCGACCTGCTCACCCGGTACGTCGGCGGCGAGGCCCCGCAGCTGTCGAAGATGGGCGGATCCGACTGGGCGGCCGCGAAGGGCCGCGCCCGCAAGGCCGTCCGCGACATCGCCGTCGAGCTCGTGAAGCTCTACTCCGCGCGGATGGCGAGCCGCGGCCACGCGTTCGCCGCCGACACCCCGTGGCAGCATGAGCTGGAGGAGGCGTTCCCGTTCGCGGAGACCCCCGACCAGCTCGAGACGATCGACCAGGTCAAGGCCGACATGGAGCGGCCCATCCCGATGGACCGCCTGATCTCCGGCGACGTGGGCTTCGGCAAGACCGAGATCGCCGTCCGCGCCGCGTTCAAGGCGATCCAGGACGGCAAGCAGGTCGTCATGCTCGTGCCGACCACGCTGCTCGTCCGGCAGCACCTCGAGACGTTCCAGGAGCGGTTCGCCGGCTTCCCCGTGCAGGTGCGGCCGCTGTCCCGCTTCCAGACCGACCGGGAGGCGCGGGACACGATCAAGGGCCTCGCCGACGGCACCGTCGACATGGTGATCGGCACCCACCGCATCCTGTCGAAGGAGGTCGCGTTCAAGGACGTCGGCCTCGTGATCATCGACGAGGAGCAGCGCTTCGGCGTCGAGCACAAGGACCAGCTGAAGAAGCTGAAGACCAACGTCGACGTGCTCGCCATGAGCGCGACGCCGATCCCGCGCACCCTGGAGATGGCCGTCACCGGCATCCGCGAGATGTCCACGCTCGCGACGCCCCCGGAGGACCGGCACCCGATCCTCACGTACGTCGGCGCCCGCTCGGCCGGGCAGATCACCGCCGCGATCCGCCGCGAGCTGCTCCGCGAGGGGCAGGTGTTCTACGTGCACAACCGCGTCTCCTCGATCCAGCGGGTCGCCGCGGAGATCGCGGAGCTCGTGCCCGAGGCGCGCGTCGCCGTCGCCCACGGGCAGAGGGGGGAGCACCAGCTCGAGCAGGTGATGGTCGACTTCTGGGAGCGGAAGTACGACGTGCTCGTCTCCACCACGATCATCGAGACCGGCCTCGACATCGCGAACGCGAACACCCTCATCGTCGACCGAGCGGACAAGTACGGCCTCTCCCAGCTGCACCAGCTGCGCGGGCGCGTCGGCCGTGGCAGGGAGCGCGCCTACGCCTACTTCCTCTACGACGCGGACAAGCCGCTGTCCGAGACCGCGGTCGACCGGCTCGAGACGATCGCCGCGAACAACGAGCTCGGCTCCGGCATGCAGGTGGCGCTGAAGGACCTCGAGATCCGCGGCGCCGGCAACCTGCTCGGCGGCGAGCAGTCCGGGCACATCGCGGGCGTCGGCTTCGACCTCTACCTGCGGATGATCGGCGAGGCCGTCGCGGACTTCCGCGGCGAGGTCGCCGAGGGGCAGACGGAGCTGCGGCTCGAGCTGCCGGTCGACGCGCGGATCCCCGAGACGTACATCGACAGCGAGCGGCTGCGGCTCGAGGCGTACCAGAAGCTCTCCGCCGCCTCCGCGCCGACCGCGCCCGACGGCAACGTCGACCTCGTGCTCGACGAGCTCGTCGACCGGTACGGGCCCGCGCCGGACGAGGTGACGAACCTCATCCGCGTCTCGAAGCTGCGCCGCGTCGCCCAGCAGGCCGGCCTGTCGGACGTCGTGGCGCTGGGACGGATGATCCGCATCGCGCCCGCGAACCTCGCGGACTCCGTGCAGGTGCGCCTGCAGCGGATGTACCCGGGCTCGAAGGTGCTCGCGAGCGCCGGGGCGGTCACCGTGCCGATGCCGGTGCTCGACGGGGAGCCGCTGCCCGACGCCGGCCTCATCGAGTGGGCGCAGCAGCTGCTCACCGCGATCTTCGTCAAGCAGCCGCAGCCGACCGCGTAGCCCCCGGAGCGCACTGCTGCGCGCCCTGCGGACAGCCGAGCAGGCTGCAGCGTGCTCGCGTGTCCGCAGGGTGCTCGGGAGGGGGAGTGGGGGCGAGCGGATGGCCGCGAGGCGCGCGGCGTATCCAGGGAACGTCCTGCACCTTCCCTGGTCGTACCGATAGACACCTCGCTGCCGGCATCGGTGCCGGCGACGGAGGGGTGACATGACCAAGGTCGACAAGGCCGACACGCGTGCCGAGACGGGTGCAGGGCTGAAGCGCGACGTCGGGCCGCTCGGGCTCCTGTTCGCGGCGATCGGCTCGATCATCGGATCCGGCTGGCTGTTCGGGGCGTTCAACGCCTCCGCGATCGCCGGTCCCGCCGCGATCTTCTCGTGGCTGATCGCCGGCGTGATGATCCTGCTGATCGGGCTCACCTACGCCGAGCTCGGGCCGATGTTCCCGATCTCGGGCGGCGTGGTGCGCTACCCGCACATCGTGTGGGGCTCGTTCGCCAGCTACTCGCTCGGCTTCATCACCTGGATCTCCACCGCGGCGGTGCCCGCGATCGAGGTCGAGGGCGCGCTCACCTACGCCACGAAGTACGCCCCGTTCACGCAGGCGTCGACGGCGAACGGCATCCAGGTGCACGTGCTCACCCCGCTCGGCATGCTGCTCGCCGCGATCCTGCTCGCGGTGTTCGTGGCGGTGAACGCCTACGGCGTGCGCCTCTTCGCCCAGGTGAACAACGTGCTCGTCTGGTGGAAGCTCGTCGTGATCCTGCTCGTCGTCGCCGTGTTCGTGATCACGGCGCTCGTCGGCGTCGGCGGGATGGGCGGTCCCGCGAACTTCGGCAGCCACGGGTTCGCGCCCGGCGGCCTGCCCGGCATCTTCGTCGCCATCTCGACCGCCGGCATCGTCTTCTCCTACCTCGGCTTCCGCCAGGGCATCGAGCTCGCGGGCGAGACGAAGAACCCGAAGCGCAACATCCCCCTCGCGGTGATCGGCGCCACGCTCATCTGCGCGCTGATCTACATGCTGCTCCAGGTCGCGTTCACGATGGGCGTGCAGGCCACGGCGCTCGACACCTCGGGCGGATGGACCCACCTCGCGTTCAAGAACGACTTCGGGCCGCTCGCGGCGATCGCGACCGCGTCCGGGCTCACCTGGATCGCGGTGCTCCTGTACATCGACGCCGTCGTGTCGCCCGCGGACACGGGGCTCGTGTACACGACCATCGCCTCCCGCGTCTCCTACGCGTTCGGTCGCAACGGCAACGCCCCCCGCTGGCTCGCCTCCACGAGCAACCGCGGCGTGCCGTGGTGGAGCCTCGTGCTCGTCTACGTGATCGGCCTCGTGCTGCTGCTGCCGTTCCCCAGCTGGCAGCAGCTGGTCGGCTTCATCACGAGCGGCACCGTGATCTCCTTCGCCGCGGGGCCGCTCACCGTCGCGGCGCTCCGCCGTCGCGAGCCCGGCCGCGAACGCACCTTCCGGCTGCCCGGGGGCCACGTCATCCCGGTGCTCGCCTTCTACAGCGCGAACCTCATCGTCTGGTTCGCCGGCTGGGAGACGAACTCCAAGCTGTTCATCACGATCGTGCTCGGCTACCTCGTGCTGCTCGTGCTCGAGCTCGTCGGGCGCGGCAAGGCGCACAAGCCGCCGCTCGAGGTGCGCTCCGGCTGGTGGGTGCTGCCGTGGCTCG
>JBQCCU010000390.1:0-2447 GCA_051961935.1 Amnibacterium sp.
AACTTCGAGGACGCGATCATCCTCAGCCAGAACCTGGTGAAGGACGACGTCCTCTCCTCGATCCACATCGAGGAGTACGAGGTCGACGCCCGCGACACCAAGCTCGGCAAGGAGGAGATCACCCGCGACCTCCCGAACGTGGCGCCGGACCTGCTGGCGGACCTCGACGAGCGCGGCATCATCCGCATCGGTGCCGAGGTCGCCCCCGGCGACATCCTGGTCGGCAAGGTCACCCCGAAGGGTGAGACCGAGCTGTCGGCCGAGGAGCGCCTGCTCCGCGCGATCTTCAACGAGAAGAGCCGCGAGGTGCGCGACACGTCCCTGAAGGTGCCGCACGGCGAGCAGGGCACGGTCATCGCGGTCAAGGAGTTCTCGGCGGAGAACGACGACGAGCTCGGCTCCGGCGTGAACCAGCGCGTGGTCGTCTACATCGCCCAGAAGCGCAAGATCACCGAGGGTGACAAGCTCGCCGGCCGTCACGGCAACAAGGGCGTCATCTCGAAGATCCTGCCCGTCGAGGACATGCCGTTCCTCGCGGACGGCACGCCCGTCGACGTGATCCTCAACCCGCTCGGCATCCCCGGCCGGATGAACTTCGGCCAGGTGCTCGAGACGCACCTCGGCTGGGTCGCGAAGCAGGGCTGGCAGGTCGAGGGCTCCCCGGAGTGGGCGAAGCGCCTGCCGAAGGAGGCGCACAGCGCCCCCGCTGGCACGAAGCTCGCGACCCCGGTCTTCGACGGCGCCGCGGAGGAGGAGATCGCGGGTCTGCTCGACTCGACGAACCCCACTCGCGACGGTGAGCGCCTCATCGACTCGACCGGCAAGACGGTCCTGTTCGACGGCCGCTCGGGCGAGCCGTTCCCGGACCCGGTGAGCGTCGGCTACATGTACATCCTGAAGCTGCACCACCTGGTGGACGACAAGATCCACGCCCGGTCGACCGGCCCGTACTCGATGATCACCCAGCAGCCGCTCGGTGGGAAGGCGCAGTTCGGCGGTCAGCGCTTCGGCGAGATGGAGGTGTGGGCGCTCGAGGCCTACGGCGCGGCGTACGCGCTGCAGGAGCTGCTCACGATCAAGTCCGACGACATCCTCGGCCGCGTGAAGGTGTACGAGGCCATCGTCAAGGGCGAGAACATCCAGGAGCCCGGCATCCCCGAGTCCTTCAAGGTGCTCATCAAGGAGATGCAGTCGCTCTGCCTGAACGTCGAGGTCCTCGCGGCCGACGGCACGGCCGTCTCCCTGCGCGACACGGACGACGAGGTCTTCCGCGCCGCGGAGGAGCTCGGCATCAACATCTCCGCCCGGTTCGAGTCGTCCTCGATCGACGACATCTGACCCGCGCCCACCACTCAGACGCATAAGACGAATCAGTAGAGAAGAGATTCAGTGCTCGACGTCACCACGTTCGATGAGCTCCGTATCGGCCTGGCCACGGGCGACGACATCCGTCGCTGGTCCTACGGCGAGGTCAAGAAGCCGGAGACCATCAACTACCGCACCCTGAAGCCGGAGAAGGACGGCCTCTTCGGGGAGCAGATCTTCGGACCCTCCCGCGACTGGGAGTGCTCCTGCGGCAAGTACAAGCGCGTCCGCTTCAAGGGCATCGTGTGCGAGCGGTGCGGCGTGGAGGTCACCAAGTCCTCCGTGCGCCGCGAGCGCATGGGCCACATCGAGCTCGCCGCGCCGGTCACGCACATCTGGTACTTCAAGGGCGTGCCGAGCCGGCTCGGCTACCTGCTCGACAAGGCGCCGCAGGACCTCGAGAAGGTCATCTACTTCGCGGCGTACATGATCATCGACGTCGACGAGGAGGGCCGTCACGACGACCTCCCCGACCTCGAGAACGAGCTGCGCCTCGAGATCAAGACGCTCACCGATCAGCGCGACGCGCGGATCAACGACCGCCTGAAGCGCCTCGAGGCCGACCTCGCCGCGCTCGAGGAGGAGGGCGCCAAGAGCGACCAGAAGCGGCGCACCAAGGACGTCGGCGAGAAGGAAATGGCGCAGATCCGCCGCGCCTTCGACGACCAGGTCGCCGCGCTCGAGCGGGTGTGGGACGACTTCCGCAACCTGAAGGTCGGCGACCTCAAGCCCGAGGACGCGATCTACAACGAGCTGGTCGACCGCTACGGCACCTACTTCGAGGCGTACATGGGCGCCGAGGCGATCAAGAAGCGTCTCGAGACCTTCGACCTCCAGGCCGAGAGCGACCTGCTGCACCAGCAGATCGCCGAGGGCAAGGGCCAGAAGAAGATCCGCGCGATCAAGCGGCTCCGGGTCGTCAACTCGTTCCTGCAGACCGGCAACTCGCCGGCCGCGATGGTGCTCGACGTGGTGCCGGTGATCCCGCCGGAGCTGCGCCCGATGGTCCAGCTCGACGGCGGCCGCTTCGCGACCTCCGACCTGAACGACCTGTACCGCCGCGTGATCAACCGGAACAACCG
>JBQCCU010000391.1:0-3068 GCA_051961935.1 Amnibacterium sp.
AAGCCGAGCGACCACAGCATCGGCGTCTCGAAGGTCACCGAGCCGCGCCACATCGTGAAGGTCCAGTTGAAGATCTTCACGCCCGTCGGCACCGCGATCAGCATCGTCATCAGGGCGAAGAACGGCAGCAGCACCGAGCCGGTGACGTACATGTGGTGCGCCCACACGGCCACGGACAGCGCGGCGATGGAGATCGTCGCGTAGACGAGGGTCTTGTACCCGAAGATCGGCTTCCGGCTGAACACCGGGATCACCTCGGAGATGATGCCGAAGAACGGCAGCGCGATGATGTACACCTCGGGGTGGCCGAAGAACCAGAACAGGTGCTGCCACAGGATCGAGCCCGCGCTCGCCGAGTTGTAGATGTGCGCGCCGAACTGACGGTCGGCACCGAGGGCGAGCAGCGCGGCGGCGAGCACCGGGAACGCGATCACGACGAGGAGCGACGTGATCATCGCGTTCCAGGTGAAGATCGGCATCCGGAACATGGTCATGCCCGGGGCGCGCATCGTGATGATCGTGGTGAGGAAGTTCACCGCGCCGAGGATCGTGCTGAAGCCGGAGAGGCCGAGGCCGAAGACCCACAGCGTGCCGCCGAGGCCCGGCGAGTAGGTGAGCTCCGACAGCGGCGCGTAGGCGGTCCAGCCGAAGCCGGCCGCGCCCTGCGGGGTGAAGAAGCCGGACACCGCGATGAAGCTGCCGAGGAAGTACAGCCAGTAGGCGAACGCGTTCAGCCGCGGGAAGGCGACATCGGGCGCGCCGATCTGCAACGGCATCAGCACGTTCGTGAACCCGGCGAACAGCGGCGTCGCGAACATCAGCAGCATGATCGTGCCGTGCATCGTGAACAGCTGGTTGTAGATCTCGGGGGTCGGCACGATGTGCAGGCCCGGCGCGAACAGCTGCGCCCGGATCACCAGCGCCAGCACGCCGCCGATCAGGAAGTAGATGAACGAGGTCGTGAGGTAGAGGTAGCCGATCCGCTTGTGGTCGGTCGTGGTCAGGTACTGGACCACGATGTTGCCCTTGCGGGCGACCTGACCGCGGTCGTGCAGCACCGAGCTCTGCCCCGACGGCAGCGCGGAGGGCCCGCTGGGCCTACCCAAGGTCGTGGTCATCGCGCGATTCCCCTCACTGGTTCCCGAGTTGATTCGTCTCGCCCGCGGGACCGCTGGGCGCATTCGTCCCGGTCTGGGACCCGACGGCACCCGAGCTGGTGTCCTTGTTGAACTGCTGGTCGAGCGTGCCGGTGTTGCCGATCGAGCGCAGGTGCTGGATGTAGGCGGTGTACTGGTCGGGCGTGACCACCTTCACGGTGAACAGCATCCGCGAGTGGTACTCGCCGCAGAGCTCCGCGCACTTGCCCTGGTACGTGCCGAGGCGGGTGGGCGTGAACGTCTCGTAGTTGGTCTGGCCGGCGATCAGGTCCTTCTTGTACAGGAAGTCGATCACCCAGAAGGAGTGGTTCACGTCGCGGGTGCGCAGCTGCAGCTCGACGGTCTTGCCGAGCGGCAGGACGAGCTGCGGGAGCGCGGACTCGACGAACCCGGTGTTCGGCGTCCCCTCGGACTTCGGCTGCGCCTGGATGCCGGCGACGTAGACGTTCTCGTTCTTGTAGTCGAAGTCCCAGCCCCACTGCTGGCCCCACACGTCCACCGTGACGTCGGGGTGCGGGTTGCGGGCCTCGATCGCGTTCTCGTCGCGGGCCGTGAAGGCGAACAGGCCGAGGATCAGGATCAGCGGCACCACCGTGTAGAAGATCTCGATCGGCATGTTGTACCGGATCTGCACGGGGAGGCCGGTCTGGCCGCGGCGGCGCCGGAACACGATGGCGCACCAGATGATGAGGCCCCACGTGATCACGCCCACGATGAGCAGGACGATCCAGGACCCGACCCAGAGGTCGGAGATCCGCTGCGTGTGGTTCGTGACGGGCGTCTGGCCCGAGATGAAGCCGGGCAGGTACCCGTGCAGCTGCAGGTCGTCGCAGCCCGTGAGGGCGAGGACGAGCCCGACCACCAACGGCGGAACCAGAATCAAGCGTCTGCGGTTGGAGCGCACCAGTTCCCTCTCCGGCTGACTACACGGACGTACCCGGTGCCCAGCCTATCGTTCGGTTGAGCGCAGCATCTCGGGCGCCTGTCCCGTGAGCTCTGCGCGTTCCATGGAAATGGCGCCCCCTCGCGGGGGCGCCATCCACGGGTGCTCGTCGCGGCCTTCCGCGTCAGTGGAAGGAGTCGCCGCAGGCGCAGCTGCCCTGCGCGTTGGGGTTGTCGATCGTGAAGCCCTGCTTCTGGATCGTGTCCTCGAAGTCGACCGTCGCGCCGTCGAGGTACGGCACGCTCATCCGGTCGACGACGACCTCGACGCCGTCGAAGTCGACGGTCGCGTCGCCCTCGAGGAGGCGCTCGTCGAAGTAGAGCTGGTAGATGAGGCCGGAGCAGCCACCCGGCTGCACGGCGAGACGCAGCCGCAGGTCGTCGCGGCCCTCCTGCGCGAGGAGGCTCTTCACCTTGCTCGCGGCGGCGCTGGTGAGCAGCACCCCGTGGCCCGTCTCCGTGGTCGGCCGCCCGGTGATCGCGATGTCGGTCATGCGGGAATCGTACTCGCGGACAGCCGGGTGAGCAGCAGCGCCTCGGCCGTGATCGCGCGCTGCAGCACGCCGAGGTGCTGCGACTCGTTCGGCGAGTGGGCCCGGCTCGACGGGTCCTCGACGCCCGTGAGGAAGATCTGCGCCGCCGGGAACGCCTCCGACAGGGTGGCGACGAACGGGATGGAGCCGCCGATCCCGGTGGCGGCGGGCGGTGCGCCCCAGCCGTCCTCGAGCGACTGCCGCACCACCTCGGCCGCCCAGCCGCGCTGATCGAGCAGGAACGGCTCACCGAGGTCCACGTCGGCGAAGTCGAGGTGCGCACCGAACGGCGCCGCCGCCTCCAGGTGCCGGCGCACGGCCGCGTAGGCGTCCGCGGCCCGCTGGCCCGGCGCGACCCGCACGCTCACCCGCACGCGGATCGACGGCTGCAGGGTGTTGGACGCGTTGCGGACGTCGGGCGCGTCGATGCCGGTCA
>JBQCCU010000392.1:0-15361 GCA_051961935.1 Amnibacterium sp.
CCTTCGTCGTCGCGGCCGTGCTGATCGCGTTCGGGATCGCCCAGCGCACGGTGCTCCGTCCGGCCGACCACGTCACGGTGACGGCGTCCGCGCCGAAGGACGTGGCCTACATCGTCATCCCCGGCTCCGTGCTGCGCGCGCACCCGGGCTCGCAGCACCTGCACCTGGCCGGCACGGGCACCGCGTTCGCCGCGTACGGCCGCACGGCCGACGTCACCGCGTGGCTGTCGGGGCAGCGGTACGCGCTCGCCCGCGTCGGCGCGGACGGGGGGACCGCGGCGCCGGTCGTGCGGACCGCGCCCGTCGTCGCCGGGCTGCAGGGCGGGCATCCCGACCCCGACGGCTCGGACCTCTGGCTCGACCAGGCGCGGGCGTCCCGCTCGCTCGACTGGACCGTCAACGTGCCCGACACGATGTCGCTGCTCGTCGCCGCGGACGGCACGGCGCCCGCGCCGTCCGACGTGCGCGTCACCTGGCCCGTCCGGGTCAACACGCCGTGGGCCACGCCGATGATCGTGACCGGGAGCGTGCTCGCCCTGCTCGGGCTGCTCCTCTACATCTGGGCGCTCGTGCACCTGCGCCGCCGGCGCGGTCCGCGCCGCAAGCCGCCTGCCCGCATGCCGAAGCCGCCGGCCCCGCCGAAGTACCGGCCCGTGAAGCATCCGGTCGTCGTGACGACGCGCGGTCGCCGCTCCGTGCGGCACTTCGGCGCGCTGGCCGGTGGGCTCGCAGCCGGTGCCGCGCTGCTCACCGGATGCGCCGGGCCGGTCGCCGCGGCGCCCGCACCCACCTCGACCGCGAAGGCCGTCGCCGTCACGCCGGCCGCCGTCACCGAGGAGCAGGCCATCCGCATCGTCGCCCGCGCCGCCGCGGTGGAGCACACCGCCGACGCGTCGCTCGCCTCCTCCACGCTGGGCGACCGGTTCGCCGGGCCGGCGCTCGCGCTCCGCACGGCCGAGTACCGGCTGCACAAGGCGGACAAGAAGCGTCCGCTGTCGCACCCCATCCCGGCGACCGGGGCGACCACCCGCGTCATCCTCCCCGAGGCGACGCAGCAGTGGCCGCGCACCCTGTTCACCGTCGTCTCCGCGCCCGCGAGCGCGAAGACCGCCCCGCTCGCGCTCACCTTCGTGCAGCAGACCCCCCGGGACCCGTACCGCGTGGAGTACGCGGTGGAGCTGAACCCTGGGGCGCAGCCGCCGAGCCTCCCGTCGGCCGTGCTCGGCACCGTGCGGCTGAAGCCGGACACGACGCTGCTCAGCGTGCCCCCCGGCAAGCTGGCGGATGACTACGGCCTGCTGCTGCGCAAGTCCTCCGCGCCGGTGGCCGCGTCGTTCGACACGGCGCACGACCCGCTGCTGAAGGCGGTGGGGCAGAGCGCGAAGGCCGCCGTGGCGAAGGGCCTCGGCAGCACGGCGAAGGTCACGTTCTCCGACGCGGCCACCGACCCGGCGAGCATCGTCGCCCTCGCGACGGCCGACTCCGGCGCCCTCGTCTCGGTGCACCTCGAGGAGACGTGGAAGGTCACGCCGACGAAGTCCGGCGTGAAGGTCAAGCCGTCCGGCGCGACGCGGATCCTCGCCAAGACCTCCTCGACGACGAAGGGCATCACCTCGACCTACGGCTACCAGCTGCTGTTCTCGGTGCCCCCCGCCGGCTCCAAGGACGTCATCGAGCTGCTCGGATACGCTCAAGGGCTCGTATCCGCGAAGGAGTTGTGACGTGGCGGCGGTACCCGGCCCATCCCTCAGTACCCTCCGCGGCGCGATCGACCTCGCGCCGCTCGTGGCCCGGCAGAACCAGCAGGGGCAGCAGCAGGCGCCCGGCCGGCCGGCCGCGCCGCCCACCTCGGGCGTCGTGATCGAGGTCGGCGACGCCGAGCTGCCGCGGCTCGTCGAGCTGTCCCGCACGGTCCCCGTCGTCCTCGCGATCGTCGCCGGCTGGAGCACGCCGTCCGCCCAGCTGCTGCCGGCGCTGCAGCGGGTCGTCGAGGAGGCGGCCGGCCGCCTCGTGCTCGCGATCGTGGACCACGACGCGAACCCGCAGATCGTCGAGAGCCTGCAGGTGCAGTCCGTGCCGACGGTCGTCGCCGTGATCGCCGGCCGCCCGGTGCCGCTGTTCGCCGGCGCCGTGCCGGAGGAGCAGCTGCGGCCGCTCTTCGAGCAGGTGCTCGAGCTCGCCACCCAGAACGGCGTGACCGGCTCCGTGCCGACCGCGGACGGCGACGCGCCGCAGGCGGAGCCGCAGCCGGAGCCGCTGCCCCCGCTGCACGCGGAGGCCTACGAGGCGATCGACCGCCAGGACTACGCCGAGGCGGCGCGCCTCTTCCGCACCGCGATCGCGCAGGACCCGAGGGACACCGCGGCCCCCGCCGCCCTGGCGCAGGTCGAGCTGCTCGGCCGCCTGCAGGCCGTCCCCGGCGACGCGCGCTCCCGCGCGGCCGCCGACCCGAAGGACGTCCAGGCCGCGCTCGAGGTCGCGGACCTCGACATGGCGGGCGGCCACGTCGACGACGCCTTCTCTCGGCTGCTCGACGCGTTCGCCGCCGCCCCCACGGGCGAGCGCGACGCGATCCGCACGCGGCTCCTCGACTACTTCGCGCTGACCGGCAACGACGACCCGCGCGTCGCCGCGGCGCGCAAGCGCCTCGCGATGCTGCTGTACTGAGCCGCGCTCAGGCGCTGCGGCTCGCGCTGCCGGCGCTGCGGGTGCCGGTGAGCACCGCGACGTCGTGCACGAGCGCGCGGGTGGCGCCGTCGAGGGTGTCCGCCACCGTCTCGTAGATGTCGAGGCTGTACGCGTAGGGATCGAAGACGTCCCACATCCGCTCGTCAGGCAGCGTCGGCGCGGTGCGGTGCCGGGCGGCGCCCACGACGAGGCGCAGCTTGCTCTCGAGTCGCTCACCACGCCCGATCGCCTGCCGCCGTCGGCCGTCGGTGGCGGCACCGAGGAGCGCGGTGAGCTCGAGCAGGCCGAAGGTGCGGGCGCGGAGCGCCGGATACTGCAGCACGATCCGGGCCCGCTGCCGTCGGGACATCGCGAGCACGAGGTCCGCCCGCTCGGCCAGCGCCCTGGACATCGGGGTCGCCCGGTGGTCGCCGAGGTCGAGCCCGCGCCGGCGCGCCACCGTCTCCAGGTGCGACGGCAGCGGCATGCCGTCGACGGCGTCGACGCCCGCGCTCGTCACGAGCACCTCGTCGGCGCTGCGCGGCCAGATCCGGCGGAGCTCCCGTGCGGTGAGCGCCGCGGCGAGCGGCCCGCGGCCGACGTCCCCGCTACCGACGAACAGGATCGTGAACGTCATCCCTGACACTCCCCTCGGAACCGGCGTGTCCTGCCAGCGTATCGGTCACGAACCGGTAACGCCGACCATGCGACGGGTGCGCGCCAGAGTCCTTGGTCCCGACCTGGTCGGGGCGTGCCCGGGCCCCTCGGCGGTCCGGGAACCTGCCGAGGGGCCGTCGGGGGACGCTCAGTACGCGCCGTCGGAGCTGAGCACCGCCTTGAAGGTGCGCCACAGGATCTGCAGGTCCTGCGTCATCGACCAGTTCTCCACGTAGTAGAGGTCGAGCCGGATGCCGTCGGCCCAGCCGAGGTTGGAGCGGCCGCTCACCTGCCACAGCCCGGAGAGGCCGGGGGTCACGGCGAGGCGCCGCAGCTCGCGGCGGTCGTACTCCGAGACCTCGGACGGTAGCGCCGGGCGGGGACCGACGAGGCTCATCTCGCCGCGCAGCACGTTCAGGAGCTGCGGGAGCTCGTCGAGCGAGTAGCGGCGCAGCACCTTGCCGATCCGGGTGATCCGCGGGTCGTCGACGAGCTTGAAGAGACCCTTGTCCATGCCCTCGGTGAGGGCGGCGCGGCGCGCGTCGGCGTCGGCGCACATCGACCGGAACTTGAGGATGGAGAACGGCTCGCCGTTGCGGCCGATCCGCTCCTGCCGGTAGAAGACGCCGCCGGGGCTGTCGTGCGCGACGAGCGCCGCGATCACGCCGAACACGGGGGCGAGCACGAGGAGGAGGCCCGCAGCGGCGACGACGTCGAACGCCCGCTTCGCGAAGCGGCCGGCACCGCGGTAGTGCGGCGTCTCCACGTGGATGAGGGGGAGACCGGCGGCGGGGCGCAGGTGGATGCGGGAGCCGCCGACGTCGGTGAGGGACGGGGCGAGCACGAGCTCGTGCTGCCGCGGCTCCAGCTGCCACGCGAGGTCGCGGATGCGCTCCGGCGGCAGGTGGTCGCTGCTCGTCGCCATGACGGTGTCGGCGCCGACGCTGCGGAGCAGCCGCGGGACGTCGTCGACGGCGCCGACGACGGGCAGGTCGCCGAGCGAGCCGCCGGCGGGACCGTCGGTGACCGCGACGCCGACGACGCGGTAGCCGTGCCCCGGCTCGCGGGCGAGGTCGCGGGCCGTCTGCACGACGGTCTCGGTGGAGCCGACGAGCACCACGCGGTGCGTGAACTCACCCGCCGTGCGACGGTGCCGGAGCCAGCGGCGCCAGAGCCAGCGGGAGGCGAGGACGGCGGCCGTGCCGACCGGGAAGACGGACAGCACGTATCCGCGGGAGAGGTCGAGGCCGAGGAAGAACGCGCCCACGATGGTGAGCGCGAACGCGCCGGCGCCGGCGCGCAGCACCCGGCGGTACTCGGTGCTGCCGTTGCCGATCTCCCGCTCGTCGCGGCTGTCGAGCACGGCGAGGAGCGCGAGCCAGAGCGCCGCGAGGGCGATCGAGCACTGCGGGTAGGTGAGTCGGAGCGCCTCGGCGTCGTGGGTGTGGACCGGGGCCGCGGCGACGCCCACCACGAGCAGGTGGCAGACGAGCACCGACACGGCGACGGCGAGGATGTCGGAGACGAGGAGGCGGTGGGCGTAGCGGACCGCCCAGCGGCGGGCGACCGGGACGGCCGACGCCGCGGCGGGAGCGGTACGGGTGCTGAGGGAGAGGGGGGAGGAGGTCATGATCCTTCGCGGTCCATCGGGTCTGGACGCTCGAGGGCCGACGGGGGTCGTCGGCCGTCCGGCTGAGTTCAGGGGCTGGGTCACCGGGGTCGCGGTACGCGACGGTCAGGAACCGAGGTCGGACGATCTGGGGTGCAGCTGGGGGATGAGCATGGGCGGGCTCGTTTCGGGATGCGTCGGGACGCGGTGCCTCTCGGCGCCGCACGCGGTGGGTGGGGGGATCGCGGGGGTGCGATGCCGCCGGGTCGCGGGAGGCCGATGGGTGGTCGGCCGTCGGATGCGGTCCGCCGGCTCATCGAACGTACCGAGGGGGCGGGGAACCGGCAAGAGGTCGGCGGCCCCTCGGCCGCCCCCTCTTCGGGGTACCCCGCCCCCTCGGGTCGGGCGGATCCGGGCTACTTGGTGCGGCGCTTGGGGCGCAGGTAGAGCGCCCCGAGGGGCGGCAGGGTGAGCACCACCGACGCCGGGTGGCCGTGCGAGGGCTCGTTCTCCGCGACCACGGAGCCGTAGTTGCCGACGCCGGAGCCGCCGAACTCGCCCGCATCCGAGTTGAGCAGCTCCTCCCACGTGCCCGCGAACGGCAGGCCGATCCGGTAGTCGCCGACGGGCCGGCCGGAGAAGTTGAACAGCGCGGCGACCGGGTTGCCGTCGCGGTCCCAGCGCAGGAAGGCGAGCACGCTGTTCGCCGCGTCGCTGCCGTCGATCCACGAGAAGCCCGCCGAGGACGCGTCCTGCTGCCAGAAGGCGGGGTTCTCCCGGTACACCCGGTTCAGCTGGCCGACGAACGACAGCAGGCCGCGGTGGGCGGGCTGGTCGAGGATCCACCAGTCGAGGCTGCGCTCCTCGCTCCACTCGGAGCGCTGGCCGAACTCCTGGCCCATGAACAGCAGCTGCTTGCCGGGGTGCGCCCACTGGAAGGCGAGGTAGGCGCGCACGTTCGCGAGCTGCTGCCACGGGTCGCCCGGCATCTTGCCGATGAGCGAGCCCTTGCCGTGCACGACCTCGTCGTGGCTTATCGGGAGGATGAAGTTCTCGCTGAACGAGTACAGGAACGAGAACGTCAGCTCGTTCTGGTGGTAGCTGCGCCAGAGCGGGTCGTTCGCGATGTACTTCAGCGAGTCGTTCATCCAGCCCATGTTCCACTTGAGCCCGAAGCCGAGGCCCCCCTGACTCGTGGGGTGGGTGACGCCGCCCCAGCTGGTCGACTCCTCCGCCATCATCATGACGCCGGGGTGCAGCTTGTAGGCCGTCGCGGTGGTCTCCTGCAGGAAGCTGATCGCCTCGAGGTTCTCGCGGCCGCCGTACCGGTTCGGCAGCCACTGCCCGTCCTGCCGGGAGTAGTCGAGGTAGAGCATCGAGGCGACCGCGTCGACGCGGAGGCCGTCGACGTGGAACTCGTCGAGCCAGTACAGCGCGTTCGCGACGAGGAAGTTGCGCACCTGGCTGTCGCCGTAGTTGAAGATCAGCGTGCCCCAGTCCTGGTGCTCGCCGAGGCGCGGGTCGCTGTGCTCGTAGAGGGGCTGCCCGTCGAACCTCGCGAGCGCGAAGGCGTCCTTGGGGAAGTGGCCCGGCACCCAGTCCATGTAGACGCCGATACGCGCCTGGTGCAGCCGGTCGATCAGGTACTTGAGGTCGTCCGGATGCCCGAACCGGGAGGTGGGTGCGTAGTAGCCGGTGACCTGGTAGCCCCACGACGGCTCGTACGGGTGCTCGGCGAGCGGCATGAACTCGACGTGCGTGTACCCGGTCTCGTGCAGGTAGTCGATCAGCTGGTCCGCGGCGTCACGGTAGCCGAGGCCCTGCCGCCACGAGCCGAAGTGCATCTCGTAGACGCTGATCGGCTGGTCGTTCGGGTTCGCTGCGGCCCTGGCGCTCATCCAGGCCGAGTCGCCCCACCGGTAGCTGCTCTCGGTGACGACGGAGGCGGTGGCGGGCGGCCGCTCCGTGTGCCTGGCCATCGGGTCGGCCTTCTCGATCCACTCGCCCGCGGCGGAGAGGATCTCGAACTTGTACGCGTTGTACGGGGCGAGGTCGGGCACGAACAGCTCCCAGACGCCGTTCGCGTCCATCCGCCGCATCGGGTGCAGCACGCCGTTCCAGTTGTTGAAGTCGCCGATCACGCGGACCGCCTGCGCGTGCGGCGCCCACACCGCGAACGCGGTGCCCCACGCCTCCCGCGTGACGCCCCGCATCGCCCGGTGGTGCGAGCCGAGCATCTCCCAGAGCCGCTCGTGCCGGCCCTCGCCGAAGAGGTGCAGGTCGATGTCGCCGACGGACGGCAGGTACCGGTAGGGGTCGTCCGCGGTCCAGGTGACGCCGCCCTCGTAGGTGGTCTCGAGCACGTAGTCCTGGAAGCCGGCGACGGAGACCCCCTGCCAGACGCCCCACCCGATGTGGGCGAGCTCGATCCGCGCGCCGGAGTCGAGCACGGCGACGACCTCCTGCGCGAGGGGCCGCAGCGCACGGATCACGACCGCGTCCGAGTCGGGGAGCCCGGCCGGGTGCTGGCCGAGCACCGAGTGCGGGCCCGAGTGGGAGCCGTCGGCGATCCGGGCGAGCGCGTCGTCGGACGGCCGCGGGGCCTCGGGCGCCGCCGCCGGGGGAACGGTCTGCTGCTTCTTCGGCATCGGATGCCTTCCTTCCGGGGGTCCGGCGGCTCAGGGCTCGACGTGCAGGATGTGCACCGGCTCGGTGAACGGGTCGAGCCGGACGTAGTCGTCGGTGCCCCACTGCCACACCGAGTCGGTGATGAGGTCGTGCGCGGCGAAGGTCTCGCCCGGGGTGCGGCCGAACTGGGTGGGGTCGAGGTGCACGACGGTCTCGCGGCTGCCGTGCGGGTCGAGGTTCGCGACCACGATGATCGCGTCCGGCTCACCGGAGGGGGTGAACGCCCCGTCGAGGTACTTGCTGAACACGAGCACCGCGTCGTCGTCGCTCCAGTGGAAGCGGATGTTCCGCAGCTGCCCGAGCGCCGGGTGGCCGCGCCGGATCGCGTTCAGCCGGGTCAGGTACGGCGCGAGGGTGCGGCCGAGCATCGCGGCCTTCGCCCAGTCGCGCGGCCGGTACTCGTACTTCTCGTTGTCGATGTTCTCCTCGGACCCCGGCCGGGTGACGTCCTCGTACAGCTCGTAGCCGGAGTAGACGCCCCAGGTCGGCGAGCTGGTCGCCGCGATCGCCGCCCGGATCTTGTACGCGGCCGTGCCGCCGAACTGCAGGTAGGGCGTGAGGATGTCGTGGGTGTTCACGAAGAAGTTCGGCCGGAGGTAGTCCGCGGTCTCCGTCGAGAGCTCGGTGAGGTACTCGGTGAGCTCGGTCTTCGTGTTGCGCCAGGTGAAGTAGGTGTAGCTCTGCTGGAAGCCGACCTTCGCGAGCCCGCGCATCATCGGGGGCCGGGTGAACGCCTCCGACAGGAAGATCACCTCGGGGTAGGCGCTGTTCACGTCGTGCAGCAGCCGCTCCCAGAAGCCGAGCGGCTTCGTGTGCGGGTTGTCGATGCGGAAGATGCGGATGCCGCGGTCGATCCACACCTGGAAGATCCGCCGCATCTCCAGGTAGCTGCCCTCGGGGTCGTTGTCGAAGTTCAGCGGGTAGATGTCCTGGTACTTCTTCGGCGGGTTCTCCGCGTAGGCGATCGAGCCGTCGGGCAGCGTCGTGAAGAACTCGGGGTGCTCCGTCACCCACGGGTGGTCGGGGGACGCCTGCAGGGCGATGTCGAGCGCGATCTCGAGGTCGAGCCGGGCCGCCGCGTCGAGGAAGTAGGCGAAGTCCTCCTCGGTGCCGAGGTCGGGGTGGATGGCGTCGTGGCCGCCCGCCTCCGAGCCGATGCCGTAGGGGGAGCCGGGGTCGTTCGGGCCGGCGGTGAGGGTGTTGTTCGGGCCCTTGCGGTTCGTCGTGCCGATCGGGTGCACCGGGGGGATGTAGACGACGTCGAAGCCCATCTCGGCGATCGCGGGCAGCCGCTTCGTGGCGGTGCGGAAGGTGCCGGAGGTCCAGGAGCCGTTCTCGTGCTTCACCGCGCCCTCGGAGCGGGGGAAGAACTCGTACCAGGAGCCCCGGCCCGCACGGGTGCGCTCGACGCGCAGCGTGCGCGCCGGCCCGTCGGTCACCAGGCTGCGGATCGGGTCCTCGGTGATCCGGTCCTCCACGTCGCCGGTGGTGGCGAGCCGCAACCGCTGGATCGGGTCGGACTCGGTGTCGCGCAGCGCGGCGGCCGCATCGGTGAACATGCGGCGCACGTCCTCGGCGCGGTGCTCCTCGCCCGCGGCGCGCTCGAGCAGCCGCGCGCCGGCCTCGAGCATGAGTTCGACGTCGATGCCGGCCGGCACCTTGATCTCCGCATCGTGCTGCCACGACGCCCAGTCGTCGGACCAGGCGCGCACGTGCCAGGTCCAGACGCCGGTGCCGTCGATGCGGTGCAGCGCGGTCCAGCGGTCGACCCCGGGCTCCACGAGCGTCATCCGGCGGCGGGTCGTCACGCCTTCCGGGTCGACGATGACGACCTCGGCGCCGAGCCGGTCGTGCCCCTCGCGGAAGACGGTCGCGGCGAACGGCACCACCTCCCCGTCGAACGCCTTGGCGGGCCAGAGGTCGTCCGGCTGCTGCGGGGAGAGGTCGAGGATCGGGATGCGGCCGAGCACGGGCGTGAAGGCCTCCGCCTTCGGGGTGGTCCGTCGCGCCTGGGCGGTCCTGACGCCCGCGCTGCCGCCGCGGCCCTGCCGCGTCGTCGTGGACCGGCCCGTGCTCTCGCTCCGCTGAGTGTCAGCCACGCGCCCACTCTAGGAGCGCCGGTGCTCCGCTCGACTGGGGGTTCGCTCAGCCTCGGGATCGCCTGGGGGTGCCCGTGGCGCGGATGTAAACGTGTGCAGGAGGGCCGTCCCCGCTCCCTCGCGCGCGCGTGCTCCTGTCGTATGGTGATCGCGGCCGACGTCGAGAACGAAGTCAGGGGACCACCGCCGTGAAAGCCATCCGCCGGTTCACCGTGCGCACCGTGCTGCCGCAGTCGCTCGGGGCGCTCGACGCCCAGGCCGCGAACCTGCGCTGGTCGTGGCACGAGCCGACCCGCCAGCTGTTCGCCGAGATCGACCCCGTCATCTGGCAGGACATCGCGGGGGACCCGGTCGCCCTGCTCGGGGCCGTGAACCCGGCGCGGATCCAGGAGCTGGCGGAGAACACGGCGTTCGTCGCGCGTGCGAACGCGCTCAAGGAGGACCTCGACCGGTACACGAGCGAGCCCCGCTGGTACCAGTCCCTCGCGCAGGCGCCGAAGCACATCGCCTACTTCTCGCCCGAGTTCGGCATCGCGGCGGCGCTGCCGCAGTACTCCGGCGGCCTCGGCATCCTCGCGGGCGACCATCTGAAGAGCGCCTCCGACCTCGGCCTGCCGCTCACCGGCATCGGCCTGTTCTACCGCGCCGGCTACTTCAAGCAGTCGATCTCCGGCGACGGCTGGCAGCAGGAGGCCTACCCGGTCCTCGATCCCGACGGCCTGCCGCTCACGCTCACCCGGCACGCGGACGGCGCCCCGGCGCTCGTCTCCCTCGCCCTGCCGTTCGGCCGCACCCTGCACGCCCGCATCTGGCAGGTGGCGGTGGGCCGGGTCACGCTGCTGCTGCTCGACACCGACATCCCGGAGAACGAGGAGTCGCTCCGGGGCGTCACCGACCGGCTCTACGGCGGCGGCGGCGAGCACCGGCTGCTGCAGGAGCTGCTGCTCGGCGTCGGCGGCGTGCGGGCGCTCCGGATCTGGACCGAGCTCGTCGGTGCGCCGGAGGCGGAGGTCTTCCACACCAACGAGGGCCACGCCGGCTTCCAGGGCCTCGAGCGGATCTCCACCCTGATCTCCGACGGGCTCACGTTCGGCGAGGCGCTCCAGGTGGTGCGCGCCGGCACCGTCTTCACGACGCACACGCCGGTGCCCGCCGGCATCGACCGGTTCGACCGCGGCCTCGTGCAGCAGTACTTCGCGGGCGACCTGCTGCCCGGTGTCGACGTGTGGGAGGTGCTCGCGCTCGGCGCCGAGACCTACCCCGGCGGCTCGCACGACGTGTTCAACATGGCCGTGATGGGGCTGCGCCTCGGGCAGCACGCGAACGGCGTCTCGCAGCTGCACGGCGAGGTGAGCCGCGGCATGTTCAACGGCCTCTGGCCGGGCTTCGACGCCTCCGACGTGCCGATCACCTCCGTCACGAACGGCGTGCACGCGCCGACCTGGACGGATCCGCTGCTCCTGAAGCTCGCCGAGGACAAGCTCGGCACCTCGGACACCACCGCCGCGGAGTGGTCCTCCGGCGCGGTGACGGACGCCGAGCTCTGGGCGGTGAAGGGGCGGATGCGGGCGAACCTCGTCGCCGACGCGCGCCGCCGCATCACGGAGGCGTGGCACGAGGAGAACCCGGGCGCCTCCGCGCCCGCCTGGTTCGACGGGGTGCTCGACCCCGACGTGCTCACGATCGGCTTCGCGCGACGGGTGCCGACCTACAAGCGGCTCACGCTGATGCTCGAGGACGAGAAGCGCCTCATCTCGCTGCTCACCTCGAAGAAGCGCCCCGTGCAGCTCGTGATCGCCGGCAAGTCGCATCCCGCGGACGACGAGGGCAAGCGGCTGATCCAGAAGCTCGTCCGGTTCGCGCAGGACCCGGAGCTGCGGCGCCGCATCGTGTTCCTGCCGAACTACGACATCGCGATGGCGCAGGTGCTCTACCCGGGCTGCGACGTGTGGCTGAACAACCCGCTGCGCCCGCTCGAGGCGTGCGGCACGTCCGGGATGAAGGCGGCGCTGAACGGCGCGCTGAACCTGTCGATCCTCGACGGCTGGTGGAACGAGTACTACGACGGGGAGAACGGCTGGGCGATCCCGTCCGCCGACTCCGCCGGCGACGCCGCCGAGCGCGACCAGCTCGAGGCGGAGAGCCTCTACGACCTCATCGAGAACCAGATCGCCCCGCGCTTCTACCGGCGGGACGAGAAGGGCGTCCCGTCGCGCTGGATGCGCTCCGTGCGCCACACCCTCGACACCCTGTCGCCGGAGCTCTCCGCCGACCGCATGGTGCGCGAGTACGTGCAGCGGCTCTACATCCCCGCCGCGAAGGCGGCGGAGGCGATCAGCGAGGGCGACTACGCGGGCGGCCGCGAGCTCGCGGCGTGGAAGGGGCACATCACCTCGGCGTGGGGCGGGGTGTCCGTCGTGCACGTCGAGTCGGGCGGCCTCGCGTCCGTGCCGCAGGTCGGCGACGCGCTGCACGTGCGGGCGCAGGTGCAGCTCGGCACCCTCATGCCCGACGACGTGGCGGTGCAGGTGGTCTACGGCACCTCCCGCGAGGGCGACGACCTCGTGGACACGGCGACCGTCGAGCTCGCCCCGCTCGAGGACGACGTCGCCACGCCGATGACCGGCACGCTGTTCCTCGACGGCTCGACCACGTTCGCCGGCACGGTGACGCTCACCCGGCCGGGCTCCTTCGGCTACAACGTGCGCGTCGTGCCGAAGAACCCGTACCTGGTCAACCCGGCGGAGATGGGGCTGGTCGCGGTCGCGCACTGACCGCCCGCACGAACGACGGAGCATCCGCTCGTCCCGGATCCGCTTCGGCTGACGAGGAGACGATCCGGGTGGGCGCTCCGTCGTTCGTGCGCTCGCGAGGCGGCGCGGGCTAGTCGGCGCCGAACAGCAGCAGCGACGGCCCGTCGAGGAGCACCGTCCCGCCCGGAGCGGTGACGGTGTCGCGGGCGTCGTCGTCCTCGCTCGTCCAGAGCAGCGTGTACCGGGTGATGCCGTCGTGCTCCGGCAGCGTCACGGTCCGCACCGTCTCCTCGCCGTGCAGCACGACGAGCGTGCTGTTGCGGCCCTCGGCGGTGGGCACCGCGCGGGCGAGGTACTGCAGCGTCCGGGTCTCCGGCGCGGTCCAGGTGGCCTGATCCATCCGGACGCCGGCCGCGTCGAACCAGTGCATCTCGCTCGCTCCCGGCACCTCCTCGTCGAGCCGTGCGTAGCGCACCGGCCGGAGGGCGGGGTTCCGGCGGCGGAGGGCGATGAGACGCTTCGTGACCTCGAGCAGGTCCCGCTGCCAGTCGCCGAGCGCCCAGTTCACCCACGTCACGCGCGCGTCGTGGCAGTAGGCGTTGTTGTTGCCGCGCTGCGTGCGGCCGAGCTCGTCGCCGGCGACGAGCATCGGGACGCCCGCGGACAGCAGCAGCGTGCCGAGCAGGTTGCGCATCGCCCGGCGGCGGGACTCGAGCACCCGGTCGCTCCGGGTCGGGCCCTCGATCCCGAAGTTGAACGAGTGGTTGTTGTCGGTGCCGTCGCGGTTCGACTCGCCGTTGCCGAGGTTGTGCTTCTGGTTGTACGCGGTGAGGTCGGCGAGCGTGAACCCGTCGTGCGCGGTCACGAAGCTCACCGAGGCGAGCGGGCCGCGCTCCTCGCTGAACCGGGAGCTCGAGCCGGCGAGCCCGTCGGCCACCGCCCCGACGGAGGTGCGCGGGGAGCCGCCGTTGCGGAGCACGTGCAGGTCGGTGAGCCAGAAGTCGCGCACGGTGTCGCGGTAGCGGTCGTTCCACTCGGACCAGCCGCCGGGGAAGCCGCCGGTCTGCCAGCCGCCGAGCCCCACGTCCCACGGCTCGGCGATCAGCTTGACCCCCGCCAGGGCCGGATCGTCGCGGAGCGCGGTGAGCAGCGGGGACTCTGGGGAGTAGTTGCCGCCCTCGTCGCGGCCGAGGGTCACCGCGAGGTCGAAGCGGAACCCGTCGATGCGCACCTCCTCCGCCCAGTACCGCACCGAGTCGGTGACGAGCCGCTGCACCGCCGCGCGGCTGTGGTCGAGGGTGTTGCCGCAGCCGGTGACGTCGATGTAGCGGCCGGAGTCGTCCTGCCGGTAGTAGGTGCTGTTGTCGAGACCGCGGAAGCTCAGGGTGGGGCCGTCGCGGCCCTCCTCGGCGGTGTGGTTGTAGACCACGTCGAGGATCACCTCGATGCCCGCCTCGTGGAGCAGCCGCACCATGCCCTTGAACTCGGTGAGCACGGCCTGCGGGCCGCCGCGCTGCGCGGCGAGCGTGGCGTACTGGTTGTGCGGCGCGAAGTAGCCGACGGTGTTGTAGCCCCAGTAGTTGGCGAGCCCCTGCTTGGCGAGGCGTCGCTCGGAGGCGAACGCCTGCACCGGCAGCAGCTCGACGGCGGTGATGCCGAGGTCGGTGAGGTGGCCGATCGTCGCCTCGTGCGCGAGGCCCGCGTAGGTGCCGCGGAGGTGGGCGGGCACGCCCCGCAGCTGCTTCGTCAGGCCCTTCACGTGGGCCTCGTAGAGCACCGTGTCGGCCAGCGGGGTGCGGGGACGGCCGACGCCGCCCCAGTCGAACGCGTCGTCGACGACGACCCCGCGCCACACGCCCTCCTCCACGCGGACGAGGCCGCGGGCGTAGGGGTCGAGCAGGTGGACGTCGCGGTCGAAGGCGTGGCGCGGGCCGTCCGGCCCGTCGGCGCGCACGGTGTACCGGCGTCCCGGGGTGAGCAGCGGCGACGCCGCGGCCCAGACGCCGTCCTCGAGGCGGCGCATCCGCACGGTCCGCTCGATCCACCGCGGATCGCGGGCGTCGAACAGGCAGAGCTCCATGCGCGTCGCGTTCGGGCTGTACACGCGCAGCTCGCCGGCATGGACGCCGAGCGCGCGCAGCGGGTCGGCGACCGCGGTGGATTCGCTGTCGAGGACTCCGGTGGCCTGCACGCGCCTACCCTATTTCCGTCATGGCCGTCTACCAGGATCACGCCGCGGGCACGCCGATGCGGCCCGCCGCGGTGGCGGCGCTCGCCGAGGCCGCGGCCCGGGCGGGCAACCCGTCGTCGGTGCACCGGCACGGGCAGGCGGCGCGGGCGGCGCTCGAGGAGGCCCGCGAGCGGCTCGCCGCGGTGCTCGACTGCGATCCGCTCGAGGTCGTGCTCACCTCCGGGGGCACCGAGTCGGTGAACCTCGCGATCACCGGCGCCTACCGTGCCGCGCGGGGGCGAACGGACCTGCTCGTCCCCGGCGGCGAGCACGCGGCGACCGTCGAGACCGTCGACGCGCTCGTCGCTGCCGAGGGCGGCCGTCTCGTGCCGCTGCCGGTGGACCGGGATGCGCGCCTCGAGCCGGAGGTGCTCGGGGCGGCGCTCGCCGAGCACCGCGGGTCCACGGCGCTCGTCACGGTGCTGCAGGCGAACAACGAGGTCGGCACCGTGAACCGGGTGGACCGCTTCGCCGAGCTCACCCGCGAGGCGGGGGTGCCGCTGCACGTCGACGCCGTCGCGGCCTTCGGCGCCGTCCCGGTGTCGTTCCGGACGCAGGGCGCGGACCTGCTCAGCGTGTCCGCGCACAAGGTGGGCGGACCGGCCGGCATCGGCGCGCTCGTCGTCGGCCGCCGCACGGCCCTCGCCCCCGTGCTGCA
>JBQCCU010000393.1:0-3737 GCA_051961935.1 Amnibacterium sp.
GCCCCGGGTGCCGGCGTGCGGGTCGAGCACGCTGGGGTGGGCGTGCAGCACGACGACGGCGCCGAGCTGCTGGAGCACGCCCCCGAGCACGTGGGGGGCGACCCGGCCGGCGATCGTGAGCGCCGCCGCCAGCGCGAGGAGCACGATGCCGAGCGGGGCGAGCGTGGGCGCGACCTGCTGCCCCGTCACCGGCACCGCCTTCTCGGCCGGCGGCAGCACCGTGGCGAAGACCTGCGTCGAGGCGAGCACGATCGCCCCGCCGAGCGCGAGCACGACGAGCACGGCGACGAGCCGCTCCCGGGCGGCGCGCGGCCGCACGGTCACGGTCGCCCGACCGGCCGCATCGCGGCGGCGATCGCCACGGCCTTCAGGGGCGCCGCGGCCTTGTTCTGGGACTCCGCGTACTCGGCCTCCGGCACGGAGTCGGCGACGAGGCCGCCGCCGGCCTGCACCCGGGCGACGCCGTCGGCGAGCAGCGCGGTGCGGATCGCGATGGCGAGGTCGAGGTCGCCGGCGAAGTCGAAGTAGCCGACGACGCCGCCGTAGACGCCGCGGCGGGCGGGCTCGAGCGCGTCGATGATCTCGAGCGCCCTCGGCTTCGGGGCGCCGGAGAGCGTGCCTGCGGGGAAGGTGGCGCGCAGCACGTCGACGGGCCCGACGCCCGGGCCGAGCTCCCCCTCGACGCTCGAGGTGATGTGCATGATGTGGCTGAAGCGCTCGATCCGCATGAACTCGGTCACCTCCACGGTGCCCGGCAGGCAGACCTTCGCGAGGTCGTTGCGTGCGAGGTCGACGAGCATCAGGTGCTCGGCGCGCTCCTTCTCGTCCACCGCGAGCTCCGCCGCGAACGCCTCGTCCGCCTCCGGCGTCGCGCCCCGCGGCCGGGAGCCGGCGATCGGATGGCTGAAGACGCGACCGTCCGCGACCTTCACGAGCGCCTCCGGGGACGAGCCGACCACGGCGAGCGGGGTGCCGTCCTGCCGCTCGTGCGCGAGCAGGTACATGTAGGGCGACGGGTTCAGCTGCCGGAGCACCCGGTACACGTCGATCGGGCTCGCCGAGGTCGGCAGGTCGAACCGCTGCGCGACCACGACCTGGAAGACGTCGCCGTCGCGGATGTGCTGCTTCGCCGTCTCCACCGCGGCGAGGTAGTCCTCCCGCGGGGTGCGCAGCTGCGGGTCGGGCGTGATCGCGAGGTCGACCTCGGCCAGCTGCGCCTCGACCGGGGCGCCGAGGCGCGTCTCGAGGGCGTCGAGCCGCCGCTGCGCGTCGGCCCAGGCCGCGACCTCGTCCTCCTCCCCGTCGTTCAGCACCGTGACGATCAGGGCGACCGTGCCCTTCAGGTGGTCGACCGCCACCACCTCGGACACGAAGACCATGCCGAGCTCCGGCACCGGGTAGTCCGCGGGCGGGGCGTCCGGCAGCCGCTCGAGCAGGCGGACGGCGTCCCAGCCGATGTACCCGACGAGGCCGCCGGTCAGGGGCGGGAGCCCCGGCACGCGCGGGCTCGCCCAGTGGGAGTGGAGGTCGTCGAGCGCCTCGAGGTAGTCGCCGGTGATGCCGCCGGCGCCGAAGGCGCGCGACGCGGGGAGGCCCCAGTCCTGCCAGACGGGTCGCCCCGCCGCCTCGGTGAGCGCGCCGAACGCGGCGACGCCGACGAACGAGTAGCGCGACCAGAGCCCGCCCTGCTCGGCGGACTCGAGCAGGAACGTGCCCGGCCGCATCCGCCCGCCGGCGCGGAGCGCGAGCTTGCGGAAGATGCCGAGCGGCGTCTCGCTGTCCGCGAAGAGCTCCCGCACCACGGGGACGATGCGGCGTCCCTCGCGGGCGGTCGTGAAGGCCTCGAAGGTCGTCGTACCGGGCATGCGGTTCACGCGGCGTCTCCCGTGCCGATCGGATGGGTGTCGAAGCAGGAGTGCGCGCCCGTGTGGCAGGCGGCGCCGGTCTGGTCGACGCGGACGAGGAGGGCGTCGGCGTCGCAGTCGAGCGCGGCGCCGCGCACGACCTGGATGTGCCCCGAGGTGTCGCCCTTGCGCCAGTACTCCTGCCGGGACCGCGACCAGAACGTCACCCGGCCCTCGGTGAGCGTGCGGGACAGGGCCTCCCGGTCCATCCAACCGAGCATGAGCACCTCACCCGTCGCGTGCTCCTGCACGATCGCGGGCAGCAGGCCGTCCGGCCCGAACCGCGCCGTGTCGAGGGCGGCGGCCGCCGTCAACGCCACCGGGGAGGGCTCCCGTCCGTCGCTCATCGCCGCACCGTCCCCGTCCACCGCACCAGGGCGCCCGCGTCCGCGAGCGCCGCCTTCACCTGACCGATCGTGAAGACGCCCCGATGGAACACCGAGGCGGCGAGCACCGCGGCCGCGCCCGCGGCGACCGCCGGCGCGAAGTGCTCGAGCGACCCGGCGCCGCCGGAGGCGATCACCGGCACGGAGCTCACCGCGCGGATCGCCTCGATGAGCCGCAGGTCGTAGCCGGCCTTCGTGCCGTCGGCGTCGATCGAGTTCACGAGCAGCTCCCCCGCGCCGAGCGCCACCGCCTCCTCCGCCCACGTGATCGCGTCGATGCCGGTGTTCGTGCGGCCGCCGTGGGTCGTGACCGCGAAGCCGCTCGGCACCCGCGGGTCGCGCAGCACGTCGAGGGAGAGCACGCACACCTGCGCGCCGAAGCGGTCCGCGATCTCCGCGAGCAGCAGCGGCCGCGCGATGGCGGCCGAGTTCACGCCGATCTTGTCGGCGCCGGACTTCAGCAGCGCGTCCACGTCCGCGACGGACCGCACCCCGCCGCCGACGGTGAGCGGCACGAACACCTGCTCGGCGGTGCGGCGCACGGTGTCGAGCATCGTGCCGCGCCCCTCCACCGTGGCGGTGACGTCGAGGAAGGTGATCTCGTCCGCCCCCTGCGCGGCGTACCGGGCGGCCGACTCGACCGGGTCCCCGGCGTCGACGAGGCCCTCGAAGCGCACGCCCTTCACGACGCGGCCGTCGGCCACGTCGAGGCACGGGATCACCCGGACGGCGAGGGTCATGCGGTCAGATCCGGGCCGCGTGGATCGGGGTGACGAAGATCGCCCTCGCGCCCAGGGCGTACAGGTCGTCCATCACGTGGTTCATGTCGCTGCGGCGCACCATCACCCGGACGGCGGCCCACTCGGGGTCGTGCAGCGGCGAGACCGTCGGCGACTCGATGCCGGGGGCGAGCCGCGCCGCCTCGTCGAGCAGCGCGCGGGGCAGGTCGTAGTCGACCATGACGTACTGGCGGGCGACGAGCACGCCCTGCAGGCGCCGCTCCAGCACCTCGAGGCCGCTCGCGGCGTGCGGGCCCGCGATCAGCACGGCCGTGGACTCGAGGATGACCGGACCGAAGATCTCGAGGCCCTGCGCGCGCAGCGTCGTACCGGTCTCGACGACGTCGGCGACGGCGTCCGCGACCCCGAGCCGCACGGCCGTCTCGACGGCGCCGTCGAGGTGCACGAGCGTCGTGCGCACCCCGGCGGATTCGAGGAAGGCTCCGACGAGGCCGGTGTAGCTCGTCGCCACCCGCAGCCCCTCGAGCTCGCGGAGCGCCCTGAAGCGACCGCTCGGGCCCGCGAAGCGGAAGGTGGAGGACGCGAAGTCGAGCGCGGCGACCTCGCGGGCGGGCGAGCCGGAGTCGAGCAGCAGGTCGCGGCCCGTGATGCCCACGTCGAGCGCGCCCGAGCCGACGTAGGTGGCGATGTCGCGCGGACGGAGGTAG
>JBQCCU010000394.1:0-3066 GCA_051961935.1 Amnibacterium sp.
ACTCCCGGGCGAGCGCCGCGAGCGACTCGTCGAGCACGGTCCGGTGCAGCTCCTCGAAGGAGTCGTGGATCCCGGCGTCGCGCGGCCGGACCCCCACCCACTCGGTGGCCGCCCACCCGGCGTGCCCGGCGCCGAGCCCCACCCCGCGCCGCCTCGCCACCAGCGCCGCGAGCCGGGCCGCGGCCACGGAGGCGGCGCTGCCGACGACGCCGACCACGACCGGTCCCTCCGCGGTGTAGACCGCTTCCGCGGGCACCACGGCGACCGGGCCGCGGGACTTCGCGGCGAGCTTCAGGGCGAGCGAGAAGCGGAAGCGGATCCGGGAGCCGATCCGCGCCTCCGTGCCCATCACGAGCAGCGTGCCCGGCTCCGAGAGCCGCTCCAGCTCGGTCTCCCGATGCCCGGTGAGCAGGCGGGTGGAGACGGTGAGCCCCGGGTGGGCGGCGGTCAGGCGCGCGGCCGCCTGCTCGAGGGCGAGGGTCTCCCCCTCCGGGGTGCCGCCGGTCGTGATCCAGTCGGCCGGGAAGGAGCCGGGGTCCGCGACCCGGACGAGCTCGATCCGCCCGGCGCCCCCCTGACGTCGTGCCGCCCACTCGGCGGCGCCGTCCGCCGCCGGCGATCCGTCCCAGGCCACGATCACGCGCTCGGTCATCAGGGGGTCCCTCCGTTCGACGTGCTCCGACGCTCCCACCGGACGTGCCGCGTGGTCAGGGCCTTTGGGCCCTCGCGACGCCTCCGCGCCCGGCGGATCGTCTGCACCGGCCCCCGACCGAGAGAAGCGACCCATGCAGCAGGACCCCTACATCCGCTCCTTCGACGAGCTGACCCTCGCGGACGTCCCCGTCGTCGGCGGCAAGACCGCCTCGCTCGGCGAGCTGGCCCGCATCGGGCGCGGCGTCACCGTGCCCGACGGCTTCGCCGTCACCGCGGGCGCCTACCGGCGCACCCTCGAGGCCGCCGGGGCGTGGGCGCCGCTCAGGGCCTCGCTCGACGGGCTCGACCCCGCCGACGTCGCCGACCTGCAGCGCCGCGGCGCCGAGGCGCGGCGCATCGTGCACGAGGCCGGCCTGCCGCCCGAGATCGCCGACGGCATCCGCCGCGGCTACGCGCGGCTCAAGCAGGAGTACGGGGACCACGTGCGGCTCGCCGTGCGATCGTCCGCCACCGCCGAGGACCTGCCGGACGTGAGCTTCGCCGGCCAGCACGAGTCGTACCTCAACATCGCCGGCGAGGAGACGCTGCTCGAAGCGGTCCGGCGCTGCTTCGCGAGCCTCTTCACCGACCGCGCCATCCACTACCGGATCGACAACGGGTTCGACCACTTCTCGGTGTCGTTGTCGGTCGCGGTGATGCGGATGGTGCGGGCGGACCTCGCCTCCTCCGGGGTGCTCTTCACCCTCGACACGGAGTCGGGGTTCCGCGACGTCGTGTTCCTCACCGGCGCGTACGGGCTCGGCGAGAACATCGTGCAGGGGGCCGTGGACCCGGACGAGTTCCTCGTGCACAAGCCGACCTTCGAGACCGGGTCCAGGGCCGTGCTCCGCCACCGTCTCGGCGGCAAGGCGGTGCGGATGGTGCTCGGCGAGGTCGGCGAGGAGCCGCCGGTGCGCAACGAGCCGGTGGCGGAGGCGGACCGCGCCCGCTTCTGCCTCACCGACGCGGAGGTGCTCGAGCTGGCCGCGCAGGCGCTCGAGATCGAGCGGCACTACGGCCGGCCGATGGACGTCGAGTGGGCGAAGGACGGCATCGACGGGCGCCTGTACATCGTGCAGGCGCGGCCGGAGACGGTCGCCTCCCGCATCCCGTCGACCGTGGTCGAGACCTACCACCTCGGCCCGCACGGCGCCGCGATCGCGGAGGGCCGCGCCGTGGGTGCGAAGATCGCCTCCGGCACGGCGCGGCGGGTCCGCCGCCTCGAGGAGCTGACGGAGTTCACCGAGGGGGACGTGCTCGTCGCCGACACCACCACCCCGGACTGGGAGCCGGTGCTGCGCAAGGCGGCCGCCGTGGTCACGGACCGCGGCGGCCGAACCTGCCACGCCGCGATCGTCGCGCGGGAGCTCGGCATCCCGGCCGTCGTCGGCACCGGCACCGGGACGGACGACGTGCCGGACGGCGCGCGCGTCACCGTCTCGTGCGCGGAGGGCGACGCGGGCGCGGTCTACCCGGGCGACGTGCCGTTCTCGGTCGAGCGGATGGACCTCGCGGGCCTCCCCCGCCCCGCGACGAAGGTGATGGTGAACCTGGCGGACCCGTCGGCGGCGTTCGCGACCTCGTTCGTGCCGAACGACGGGGTGGGGCTCGCGCGCATGGAGTTCGTCGTCAACCGGTGGATCGGCGCGCACCCGCTCGCCCTGCTGCATCCCGAGCGCATCCGGGACGAGGAGGTCCGCCGTCGCGTCACCGCCCTGACCGCCGGGTACGCCGACGGGGCCGAGTACTTCTCGCAGCGCCTCGCGGAGGGCGTCGGCATGATCGCCGCCGCGTTCTGGCCGAAGCCGGTGGTCGTGCGGATGTCGGACTTCAAGACGAACGAGTACGCCGCGCTGCTCGGCGGCGCGGACTTCGAGCCGGTGGAGGACAACCCGATGCTCGGCTTCCGCGGCGCCTCCCGCTACGGCCACCCGGCCTACGCGGAGGGCTTCGCCCTCGAGTGCCGGGCGATCAAGCAGGTGCGCGAGGCGATGGGGCTCACGAACCTGATCCCGATGATCCCGTTCGTGCGGCGCGTCGCCGAGGCGGACTCGGTGCTCGCCCGCATGAAGGAGCTCGGCCTCGAGCGGGGCGTGAACGGGCTCGAGGTCTACGCGATGTGCGAGATCCCGAACAACGTGATCCAGATCGACGAGTTCGCGAAGCGGTTCGACGGCATGTCGATCGGATCGAACGACCTGACGCAGCTCGTGCTCGGCGTCGACCGCGACAGCGCCACGGTCGCCTTCGACTACGACGAGCGCGACCCCGGGGTGCTCGAGATGATCGCGCTCGCGATCGCCGGCTGCCGGGGCGGCGGCAACCACACGGGCTTATGAAGGCAGGAGCCGTCGGACTACCCCGAGGGCGCGG
>JBQCCU010000395.1:0-9440 GCA_051961935.1 Amnibacterium sp.
GGCCGGAGCGCCGGGGACCCGATCGAGGCGGAGCCGGAGGCGGCGGACCTCCGGCTCTCCCCGACCGCGCGCACCGAGGCGTTCAGCGACGGGGTCTTCGCGATCGCGATCACGCTGCTCGTGCTCGAGGTGCACCGGCCGACCGACGCGGATCTCACGGCGTACCGCGGCCTGCTCGGTGCGCTCCTCGCCGCCTGGCCCTCGTACCTCTCCTACCTCGCGACGTTCCTCACCGTGGGCGTGATCTGGTTGAACCAACACGGTGTGTTCCAGAAGATCCGCCACATCGACCGGACGCTGCAGTGGTGGAACCTGATGCTCCTGCTGCTCGTCTCGTTCACACCGTTCCCGAACTCGCTGCTCACGGAGTTCCTCAAGCGGGAGGGGCTGCTGAGCACGGACGCCCGGGTGGCGGCGGCGGTCTACGCGCTCGTGTTCGCGGGGGCGACCATCCCCTGGCTGGGCATCTGGTTGCACCTGGTGAAGCGGCCCGAGCTGCTCGAGCCGGGGTGGACCGCGGTCTACGCGAAGCGCGAGGCCAAGCGGTCGACGTTCGGCGTGGTCGTCTACACCGTCGGAATCGTGATCGCCGGAGGGGTGCCGCTCCTCGCGATCGTGCTCTTCGTGGTCGCCGCGGTCTTCTACGCCGCGACGTCGGGCGGCTCCCGCAGCCGCCGCTGATGCCGCGGGGGTGTTGCCACTTTCTGCGGGTTCGAGGGCCCCATACCCGCAAGAAGTGCCAACAGCCGTTCGGGTCAGGCCCCGACGATCCCCATCCGAACGGCCTGACCGCAGCTCCGCGACACTCAGGAGCCGGCGGACGTGGGCCCGAGGGCGGCGGGGAGGGGCGCCGAGCGGACGCGGCGCAGCTCCTCGACCGGGACCGTCAACCGGTCCTGCACCTCGAGCATGCCGCTCTCGGCATCCGTCACCCCGAGGCGCAGGGCGGGGACCCGGCGGCCGGCGCAGAGGCCCACGAACTTCACGTCCTCCTCGCGCGGCACGGCGACGAGCACCCGCGCGGTCGACTCGCTGAAGAGCGCCGTCGCGGCGTCGACGCCGTCGCGCTCGAGCACGCCGTCGAGCCAGACCCGCGCGCCGATCCCGAACCGGAGCACGCCCTCGGCGAGGGTCGCGGCGAGGCCGCCCTCAGAGCAGTCGTGCGCGGCCGCGAGCAGGCCCTCCTCCGCGGCCGCCGCGAGCAGGCCGGCGAGCGCGCGCTCCTCCTCCAGGTGGGCGGCCGGCGGCCGGCCGCCGAGGTGGCCGTGCACGACCTGCGCCCACGCGGAGCCGTCGAGCTCGAGGGCCGTGCGGCCGAGCAGGTAGAGGTTCAGGCCGTCGTCCTGCCAGCCGGAGGGGATGCGGCGGGCGACGTCGTCGATCACGCCGAGCACCCCGACCACCGGGGTGGGGTGGATGGCGCGGTCGCCGGTCTGGTTGTAGAGCGAGACGTTGCCGCCGGTCACCGGCACCTCGAGCGCGAGGCACGCCTCGGAGAGGCCGTCCACCGTCTCGGCGAACTGCCACATCACCTCGGGGTTGGTGGGCGCGCCGAAGTTGAGGCAGTCGGTGACCGCCAGGGGCGTGGCGCCGGTCACGGCGACGTTGCGGTAGGCCTCCGCGAGCGCGAGCTGGGCGCCGGCGCGCGGGTCGAGCTCCGAGTAGCGCCCGTTCGCGTCCGTCGCGATCGCGACGCCGAGGCCGCTCTCCTCGTCGACCCGGATCATGCCGGCGTCGTCGGGGAAGGACAGGGCCGTGTTGCCGAGCACGTACCGGTCGTACTGGTCGGTGATCCAGCCGACGTCGGCGAGGTTCGGGCTGCCGAGCAGCGCGAGCAGCTGCTGCCGGAGGGTCTCGCCGTCCTCGCTCCGGGGGAGCGCGGCGGCGGAGTCGGCCTGCAGCGCGTCGAGCCAGGCCGGGCGGGCGACCGGGCGGTCGTACACGGGGCCGTCGACGGCCACGGTCGTCGGGTCGACGTCCACGATCGTCTCGCCGTGCCACGTGATCTCGAGGCGGCCCGTGCCGGTGACCTCGCCGAGCACGCTCGTCTCGACCTCCCAGCGACGGGTGACGGCGAGGAAGCCCTCCAGCTTGTCGGGGGCGACGATCGCCATCATCCGCTCCTGGCTCTCCGACATGAGGATCTCCTCCGCCGTGAGCGTGGGGTCGCGGAGCAGCACCGAGTCGAGGTCGATCCGCATGCCGCCGTCGCCGTTCGCGGCGAGCTCGCTCGTCGCGCAGCTGATGCCCGCCGCGCCGAGGTCCTGGATCGCCTCGACGAGCCCGGCCTGGAACAGCTCGAGGCAGCACTCGATGAGCACCTTCTCCGCGAACGGGTCGCCGACCTGCACCGCCGGGCGCTTCGTCGGGCCGCCCGCGCTGAAGGTGTCGGAGGCGAGGATCGAGGCGCCGCCGATCCCGTCGCCGCCGGTGCGGGCACCGAAGAGCACCACCTTGTTGCCCGCACCGCGCGCGTTCGCGAGGTGCAGGTCCTCGTGCCGCAGCACCCCGAGGCAGAGCGCGTTCACGAGCGGGTTGCCCTGGTACACCGGGTCGAAGACCGTCTCGCCGCCGATGTTCGGCAGGCCGAGGCAGTTGCCGTAGAAGCTGATGCCGCCGACCACGCCGTGCACGACCCGGTGCGTGTCCGGCTCGTCGAGCGCGCCGAACCGCAGCTGGTCCATGACGGCGACGGGCCGCGCGCCCATCGAGATGATGTCGCGGACGATGCCGCCCACCCCGGTCGCGGCGCCCTGGAACGGCTCGATGTAGGAGGGGTGGTTGTGGCTCTCCACCTTGAAGGTGACGGCCCAGCCGCGGCCGATGTCGACGACGCCCGCGTTCTGGCCCATCCCGACCATGAGGTGCTCCCGCATCCGGTCGGTGACGCGCTCGCCGAACCGGCGCAGGTACTTGCGGCTCGACTTGTAGGAGCAGTGCTCGCTCCACATGACCGAGTACATGGCGAGCTCGCCGGAGGTGGGGCGCCGGCCGAGGATCTCGCGGATGCGGCGGTACTCGTCGTCCGTGAGGCCGAGCGCGGCGTAGGGCTGCTCGCGGTCGGGGGTGGCGCGGGCCCGCTCGACGGTGTCGACGACGGTCTGCTGCAGGGTCATCGGGTGGAACGGTCCCCTCGTGGTCGGCGGTTCCGCATCGTGGGTGCGGGCCGGGTCAGGCGAGCACGGTCTCGAGCACCGAGCGGAAGAGGCGCAGCCCGTCCACCCCGGAGCGCATCGCCGCGGCGGTGTCGGGGCCGAAGCCCGGCTCGACGGCGTGCTCCGGGTGCGGCATGAGCCCGACGACGTTGCCCGCCTCGTTCGCGACGCCGGCGATGCCGTGCAGCGAGCCGTTCGGGTCCACGTCGAGGTAGCGGAAGACCACGCGGCCGTCGCCCTCGAGCCGCTCGAGCGTCTCCGCATCCGCGATGTAGCCGCCCTCGCCGTTCTTCAGCGGGACGACGATCTCCTCGCCCTGCTCGAAGCCGCGGGTCCACGCCGTGCGCGTCTGCTCGACGCGGAGCCGCTGGTCGCGGCAGATGAACGCACCGTGGTCGTTGCGGATGAGGCCGCCCGGCAGCAGGTGCGCCTCCGTGAGCATCTGGAAGCCGTTGCAGATGCCGAGCACCGGCACCCCACGACCGGCCGCGTCGACGACCTCGCGCATGATCGGCGAGTGCGCGGCGATCGCTCCGCAGCGCAGGTAGTCGCCGTAGCTGAAGCCGCCGGGCAGCACGACGGCGTCCACGCCGGCGAGGTCGTGCTCGCCGTGCCAGAGCCGCACCGGCTCGGCGCCGGCGAGCCGGATCGCCCGGCGGGCGTCGCCGTCGTCGAGCGAGCCGGGGAAGGTGATGACACCGATCCGGGTCACGCGGTCGCCTCCCGGACGCTCACCACGTCCTCGATGACGCCGTTCGCAAGCAGGGTCTCCGCGACCTCCCTGGCGTCCGCGAGGGCGGCGTCGTCGACGGGGCCCTCGACCGTGAGCTCGAAGCGCTTCCCGACCCGGACCCCGGCGAACCGGTCCTTGCCGAGGCGGCCGAGCGCTCCGGCGACGGCCTTGCCCTGCGGATCGAGCAGCTCCGCCTTCGGCATCACCTCGACGACGATCACCGGCACGGGCGCTCCTTCCCCTCGGACGGCACCGAGCCTACCGAGCGCCGCAGGGGGTGGCCGCCGCGACCCCTCCCAGGCGACTTGCCACTGCTCGCCCTCCAAGGGGTGCTTGAGGGGCGAGAAGTGGCAAGCGACCTCAGTGGCGGTCCACCACGGCGCGCACGGCGTTGCGCCATGGATCCTCGAACGCGAGGGTGCGGCCGTCGTCGCGGGTCGGCACACCGGCCACCCGGAGCCGGTCGCCCAGCGCGGCGAGCGCATCCGCGTCCGGCAGCCGCAGCGTCACCTGTCCGAGCCCCAGCGCGGGGGTGCGCGGCCCGGCACCCCGGCTCGTCCACGTGTTCATGCCCACGTGGTGGTGGTAGCCGCCGGCGGAGACGAAGAGCGCCTGGGAGCCGAACTCGGCGGTCACGGCGAAGCCGAGCACGTCGACGTAGAAGCCGCGGGCGGTCGGGATGTCGCCGACCTTCAGGTGCACGTGCCCCACCTGCGCGAGCCCGCCGGCCGACTCGGCGGCCACGTGCTCCGCGAGGAACCGGTTCGGATCGAGCGGGAGCGTCGCCATCTCGACGCGGTCGCCCAGCCACCGCCAATCCTCGCGCGGCCGGTCGAAGTAGAGCTCGACGCCGTTGCCCTCCGGGTCGTCGAAGTAGAACGCCTCCGACACGAGGTGGTCGCTGGAGCCCGTGAACGAGCCGGGATAGCGGGAGGCGACGGACAGCACGGCCGCCGCGAGCGCCGCGCGCGTGTCGAAGAGGACGGCGGTATGGAACAGCCCCGCGCCGCCAGCGGGCGCGTGCCGCAGCGCCGGGGCGGCGTGGAGCACGACGGACGCGGTGGTGCCGCGGCCCATCGTCACGGTGTCGGTGGTGACGTCGAGCACCTCGAGGCCGACGCCCTCCCCGTAGTAGCGGACCATCGCGTCGAGGTCCGCGACGTCGAGCACGACGGAACCCATCCGGGTGCCCGCATGCAGCAGGTCGGTCATGCCGGAGAGTATGACACGTCAACAACCCGCCGGTGCGCCGGGGTCAGCCGCCAGTCAGCCGGGCGAGCAGCTCGTGGTAGCGCTCGGCGGTGCGCGCGACCACCTCCGGCGGCAGCGGCGGCGGGGTGCCCGCGCCGTCCCAGTGCGCCTTGAGCCAGTCACGGACGATCTGCTTGTCGAAGCTGACGCCGCGGTGCCCCGCGGCGTAGGCCTCGGCGTCCCAGTAGCGGCTCGAGTCCGAGGTGAGCACCTCGTCGGCGAGCACGGCGGGTTCGGTGCCGTCGGAGCCGAACTCGAACTTCGTGTCCGCGAGGAGCAGGCCCGCGTCGGCCGCGACCGCAGCCGCGCGCCGGTAGACCTCGAGGGAGCGATCGCGGAGCCGCTCCGCGACGTCCCCGCCGACCAGCTCGACGACCCGGTCGAAGGGGATGTTCTCGTCGTGCTCGCCCTGCTCCGCCTTGAATGCGGGCGTGAAGATCGGTTCCGGCAGGAGGTCGCCGTCGGTCAGGCCCGCGGGGAGCCGCACGCCGCTGATCGCGCCGGTCTCCCGGTACTCCGCGTATCCGCTGCCGGTGATGACGCCTCGGACGACGCATTCCACCGGATGCATGGACAGGCGGCGCACGAGCATCGCCCGGTCGCGGACGGCCTCGGGCACCTCGACCGACGCGGCGGCGAGATGGTTCGGCACGTCGGGCAGCCGGTCGAACCACCCGCGGGTGAGCGCGGTGAGCATCGCGCCCTTGCCTGGGATCTCGGGCTCGAGCACGTGGTCGAACGCGCTGACCCGGTCGCTCGCGACGAGCAGCAGCAGCCCGTCGTCGCCGTCGACCGCGTAGAGGTCGCGCACCTTCCCGCTGCCGAGCGGGCGGAATCCGGGCAGGGGGGTCATGGTCGCTCCGCGATGTCGGTGCGCCACGGGGCGCCGTCGAACGAGATCCGCTGCACGCCCTCGTAGGCGCGCTCCCGGGCGGCGGCGACGGAGGGCCCGGTGCCGACGACGGTGAGGACGCGGCCCCCGCTCGCCACGAGCGCGCCGCCCGTGTCCGTGGTGGCGGTGTGGACGACCGAGACGCCGGGGAGGGCGTCGGCGGCCTCCACGCCGTGGATCGGCCGGCCCAGGACGGGCTCGCCCGGGTAGCCGGCCGACGCGAGCACCACCCCGACGGCCGCCTCCGCCGAGAACTCGGGGGCGGGAGCGCTGTCGAGGGTGCCGCGCGCCGCGGCGAGCAGCAGCTCGGACAGCGGCGTGGTGAGCCGGGGGAGGACCACCTGCGTCTCGGGGTCGCCGAAGCGGGCGTTGAACTCGATGACGCGGACGTCCCGGCCGTCGACGACGAGGCCGCAGTAGAGCAGCCCCACGAAGGGGGTGCCGTCGGCCGCCATGGCCTCGAGCACGGGCTGCGCGATGCGGGTGCGCACGTGCTCCACGAAGGTCGCCTCGTCGCCGAAGGCCGCATCGAGCCACGGCAGCGGCGAGAAGGCGCCCATGCCGCCCGTGTTCGGGCCCGTGTCGCCGTCCCCGATCCGCTTGTAGTCCTGGGCGGGGGAGAGCGGCACGGCGCGCTCGCCGTCGCTCAGGAAGAACAGGGACGCCTCGCGCCCGGCGAGGTACTCCTCGACGAGCACCGGCCCGCGCTCCAGCCAGGTGAGCGCGTGGGCGCGCGCCGCGTCGCGGTCGGTCGTGACGAGCACGCCCTTGCCGGCCGCGAGCCCGTCCGCCTTCACGACGTAGGGGGCGCCACCGGCGTCGAGCGCGGCCTCGAGGTCCGCGGCGGTGAGGACGTCCGTCGCCGTGCCGGTCGGCACGCCGGCCTCCGCCATGATCCGCTTGGCGAACGCCTTGCTGCCCTCGAGCCGCGCGGCGGCCCGGTCGGGGCCGAACACGGGGATGCCCCGCTCGTGGACCGCGTCCGCGACGCCGGCGAGCAGCGGGGCCTCCGGCCCGATGACGACGAGGTCGGCGGCCTCGTCGAGCGCGAGGCGCGCGACGGCGGCGGGATCGGACGGATCGACCGGGACCGTCCGCGCGACCGCGGCGATGCCCGCGTTGCCGGGCGCCACGAGGAGCTCGTGACGGGCGTCCTCCCTGGCGAGGGCGAGCGCGATCGCGTGCTCGCGGGCGCCCGAACCGAGGATCAGGATGCGCACCGCAGCACCCTACCGAGCGCGCCCGCCGCGCCGCCCGGCTCCCCGGGGGCGGCTACCCTCGATCGCCGTGGCACGAGCACGGATCGACGACGTCGAGGGCGAGGCCGCGGTGCGCGCCGCGATCGCGGGCGAGGCGGACCGCGCGGGCACGGCGACGGCCGTCCGCTACCTGCTGCAGTGCCTCGCCGACCGGTCCGCGGGCAACAGCGTCGAGGTGCGGGTGCCGCCGCACGGGGCCGTGCAGTGCGTGGCCGGCCCCCGGCACACCCGCGGCACGCCGCCGAACGTCGTCGAGATGTCGCCGGAGGTGTGGCTGGACCTCGCCACCGGCGTGCGCACCTGGGCGGAGGCGCGCGCCGAGGGCGTGGTGAGCGCGTCCGGCGTGCGGGCCGACCTGGCCCCCTACCTGCCCGTCTGGCGGCGCCGGTGACCGGGCCGGAACGCCGTCGGGTCCGGGTGCGCCGCTCGCCGAAGGTCGGCGTCTTCCTCGCGCTCGGCGCGGTCGCCGGCGCGCTCGCTGCCGTGATCATCACCCTCGCCACTCCGCAGGACGGCCGGTATCCGATCGGTCAGGTGCTCGGGTTCCTGCTGCTGCTGCTCGTGCCCGTCGGCGCGGTCCTCGGCGGCCTGCTCGCCGTCGTGCTCGACGCGGTCGCCACGCGCAGGGCGCGGGTGCTCGAGGCGGAGCGCATCCGCCCCGGCGACGACGGCGCCTGAGCGGCGCTCGAGGATCCACCGAGACGGACGGTGCCGCCGGGCACTCGGGGGAAGGAGTGCCCGGCGGCGTTCATCCGGGAGACCGGTCCACGACCCTGCGGGGAAGTGGGTCGTGATCGGCCCGTCGCCCTGGGGGGCAGGCGGTGCGGACCTGGCCGGTCATTTCGGGTAGTGCCGGCGGCTGGGTGACCGCCTCGGAAGCAGCGTAGCAAGAGATGAGGACAAACAGATCGGTCTGTCCCCCTGACTCCGGCCCCCAGTTCGGGGGCGCGTCACTCGCTGCTGAGGCTCGCCCGCCTCGTCGCCCGTCGCACGTCCATCTCATGGGTCACCATCGCGCCCAGGCTCTCGAGGATCTCGACCTCGGCCGCGGTGAACTCCCGCGGCTCGAACCCGAGCACGCTGAGGGCGCCGAGCACGTAGCCGTCGGCGCTCATCAGGGGGACCCCGAGGTAGCACCGGAACGACGCGTCGCCCGCCATCAGCGGGTTCCCCCTCGCGATCGGGTCCTCCCGCCCGTCGGGGATGGCGATGGTGCGCCCCGACTCCACCACGCGCGCGCAGAGGCCGGGATCGCGCGCGACCTGCTCCGCATCGATGCCGTGGTGCGACTTGAACCAGATCCGGTCGCGGTCGACGATGCTCACTGTCGAGACGGGCAGCCCGATCACCCGCGAGGCGAGCGAGGTGATGCGGTCGAAGGCGCCCTCCGGGGGCGTGTCGAGCAGGTCGTACCGCTGCAGCGCGGCGAGCCGGGCCTCCTCGTTGAGCGTGGGCACCCCCTGCGTGCGCACCTCGCTCTCGAGGATCAGCTGCCGGAACGCCGTGGCCAGCTCCGCTGGGGTGGGCCGCGACGCGGTGTCCCTCGTGGTCATGGCGCGCAGCAGCCGCTGCCAGGGCGCCGGGATCCCGTCCGGGATCACGGGGTCGCGCTCGAGGCGCGCGAAGGCGGACTCGATCACGCCGCCGGGGAACTCCACCCGCCCGGTGACGGCCTGCAGCAGCACGAGCCCGAGGGAGTAGACGTCGCCGGAGGGGCCCGCCGTGCCGCCGCCGGCCTGCTCGGGGCTGAGGTAGGCGGCGGTGCCCGTCGTGAACTCCTCCTGCGCGAGCGCCGAGACGAGCCCGGCGATCCCGAAGTCCGCGAGCTTCGCCCGGGGCCGACGCGCCTCGTCCTCGGTCGACAGCAGCACGTTGGCGGGCTTCACGTCGCGGTGCACGATGCCGCGGCCGTGGATGTAGTCGAGGCCCTCCGCGACGTCGTAGCCGATGTGGGCCACGTGCCGCAGGGGCAGCGGTCCGTCGAGCAGGCGCCGCTTGAGGTCCGTCCCCCGGACGAGCTCGAGGACGAGGAACACCTGGGGGGCGCCGGCGCTCCGCTCCCCCCCGGCGTCGAGCAGCGTCACGAGGCTGGGATGGCTGAGCGACGCGAGGAGCCGCGCCTCCTCCTGCTGCGCGCGCACGTCCGCGTC
>JBQCCU010000396.1:0-3777 GCA_051961935.1 Amnibacterium sp.
AGCCGAGGGCCTCGCCGAGCTCCGGCAGCTCGCAGCGCCGGTGACCCTCGGCGGGGCGCCGCTCTCCGGCGTCGAGGACTACGCGACCTTCGCGTGGAGCGCGGCCGAGGCCGGGCAGCGCGCCGCGGACCTCGTGCTCGAGATCCTCGCGATCGAGGCGCTGCACGCGGCGTCGCTGCTGCGCGGACGCGGCGAGCGGCTGGGTGACGGCACGCGGGCCGTGCTCACGGCGCTGACCGGCACGATGGAGCGGTCCCGGTCGGCGGAGGAGCTCGTGCTCAGCGCCTCGCTGGTGCTGCTTTCGTGAAGCGCAGGTAGGAGACGACCTCCCAGTCGTCGGCGAGGTCGAACTCCGGCGCCCAGCCGTGCCGGAGGTACAGCGCCACCGCCTCGGGCTGCCTGGCGCCGGTCGTCAGCTCGAGCCGCGTGTAGCCGAGGTCGGCGGCGCGCTGCTCGAGCTCCGCGAGCACCCGGCCGGCGAGCCCGCGCCGCCGGTGCGCCGGTGCCGTCCACATCCGCTTCAGCTCGGCGGCCGGCCGGCCGTCGGGGCCCGGTCGTCCGCGCTTCAGCGCGCCGCCGGCGACCAGGATGCGGCCGCCATCGGGGGCGTCCTCGACGAGGGCGACGAACGCGCCGCCCTCCGCCTCGGTGAACGCGGAGGCCGGGTAGCGGGTCAGCTCCGCGCTCGAGGGCACCCCGTCGTTCGGCTCGTACCGCGCGTCGTAGTCGCGGGCGAGGTCGGTGACGAGCGGCTCGAGCAGCGGGTCGTCGGCGGCGACCCAGCGCACCTCGGCGGTCATGCGTCCACGCTACGAGCGGACGGCGAGGGAAGCGGGACGGCCGCTTCACACGGCGACATCCGCCGCCTCAGGCGAGCAGGCGGAGGATGCCGGGGACGATCTCGAGCGTGACCGGCAGACCGCCCATCCGCTCGCCGTCGGCGTACACGACCGGGACCGGGGCGCGACGGTCGGCGACGTCGATCGTCACGACCCGGCCGCGCTCGATCGAGACGTGCTCGTCGTGCACGTGCTCACCGGTGAACACCTTCGGCAGCAGACGGACGAGGTTCAGCCGCGACAGGGGCGTGGCGACCAGCACGTCGAGCAGCCCGTCGTCGGCCTGCGCGTCGGGCGTGAGGCGCATCCCGCCGCCGATGCTGCTCGTGTTGCCCACCGTCACGAGCACCGCGTCCACCTGCCGCGAGTCCCGGTCGATGGTGATCCGGTATCGGTGGGGCGTGAGCCGGGCGAGCTCGAGCAGCACGGCGACGACGTAGCGGGCACGGCCCCGGGGATGCCGCATCCGGTTCGCGCGCTCGTTCACCGCCGCGTCGAATCCGGCCGACAGCATGCCCGCGAACCAGCGGCCGGTGCTCGTCCGGACGGCGTCGAGCGTGCGGATGCGGCCGCTCGCGAGGACGGCGAGCAGCCGGTCGACTGCGGCGCCGGGATCGTCGACCGGCAGCCCGAGGTGGCGGGAGACGTCGTTGCCGGTGCCGGCCGGCAGGATCCCGAGCGGGACACCGGAGCGGGCGATCGCGTTGACCGCGAGGTGCACCATCCCGTCGCCCCCGACGACCACGACCGCGTCGGGCGACTCGCGAGAGACGTGGCTGCGGAGCACGCGCTCGAGCGCCTCCCCGTCGCGCGCCTCCAACCGGGACACCAGGTGCCCGGCGTCGCGCAGCCGGGTCTCGGCCTGGTCCGCGACGACGGCGCCGCGGCCGGATCCCGCGGTCGGGTTCACCGCGAGGATCACGCGCTGGGGCACCAGCAGAGTGTGCCAGGGCCGGAGGGCTTCCGCGGGCCGCACGGCGCATCCGTTCTGCGCGACTCCAGCCGGCGAGCAGCAGACTGGCGCCATGCGCGCGATCGTGTACGACAGGGCCGGTGGGCCGGAGGTGCTGCGGCTCGTCGAGGACCGACCGGTGCCGGAGCCCGGACCGGGTGAGGTGCGGGTGCGGATCGTCGTGTCCGGCGTCAACCCCACGGACTGGAAGAGCCGCTCCGCCACCGAGCCGCAGGGCGAGCAGGTGCCGAACCAGGACGGCGCGGGCGTCGTGGACGCTGTCGGCGACGGCGCGCCGTTCACGGTCGGCGACCGCGTCTGGGTGTGGGACGCCGCGTACCAGCGACCGGACGGGACCGCGCAGGAGCGGGTCGTGCTCCCCGCGCGGCAGGTCGTCCACCTGCCCGACACGGCCACATTCGACCTCGGGGCGGCCCTCGGCATCCCCGCGCTGACCGCGCACCTCGCCCTCAGGGCGGGCGGCCCGGCGGAGCCGCTCGGCCCTGGGGCGCTCGATGGGCGGACGGTGCTCGTCGCCGGCGGCGCCGGCGCGGTGGGGCACGTGGCGATCGAGCTCGCGGTCTTCTCCGGCGCCCGGGTGCTGACCACGGTGTCCTCGGCCGAGAAGGCGGCGCTCGCCAGGGCGGCGGGCGCGCACGAGGTCGTCGACTACCGGCACGAGGACGCGGCCGAACGGATCCGTGCGCTCGCGCCCGGCGGCGTCGACCTCGTCGTGGAGGTGAACCCGCACGCGAACGCGGCGCTGGACGAGCAGGTGCTCGCCCCGAGCGGCACGGTCGTCGCCTACGCCACGGACCGGTCCGAGCCCATGCGGATCGACGTGCGCCCGGCGATGACGAAGAACCTCACCTGGCGGTTCCTCCTCACCTACACGGCACCGGCGGACGCGAAGGACGCAGCGGTGGCGGGCGTCGCCGCGGCGGTCGAGGCCGGCGCACTGCGCATCGGGCCGGACGCGGGCCTGCCGGTCACGCGCTTCCCGCTCGAGCGGACCGCGGACGCCCACCGGGCCGTGGCAGACGGCGCCACGGGCAAGGTGCTGATCGATGTGACGGGCGCTTGACCCTGCCGTAGCGGCAGCCCGTAGCGTCGCGAAGCGCCGGAGGGTCCGGCACGGAAGGAGCGCGAGGTGGCCGAGGTCGCGATCGGGGACGTCGCCCGCATGGCGGGCATCACGGCCCGCACGCTGCGGCACTACGAGGCGATCGGGCTGCTGATCCCCTCGTCCGTGGGCGACAACGGCTATCGGCACTACGGCGACGCGGAGCTGCTGCGGCTCTCCCCGTCGCACGGCCGGCGGGCCGCTCCGCGACCCGCCGGAACCGGCTCCGTGGGCCCAGCGCATCCTCGTCCTCAAGGCGCTGGGGCTCCCGCTGCCGGAGATCGCCGCGCTGCTCGACGAGCAGCGGGACGAGGTGGCGGCACTGCGCGAGCACCACGAGCGCCTCGTGGCCGAGCGGAACCGCCTCGATGCGATGGCGGCCACCGTCGCGCGCACCATCCGGGAGCTGTCCGAGCGCGGAAGGAGCGCGACGATGTCGATCGAGAAGCCCGAGAACCTCTTCGATGGGTTCGACACCAGCGAGTACGACGAGGAGGCGCGGCGGCGCTGGCCGGAGGAGCACGCCGCCTCGCAGCGGTTCACCGACACGCTGACGCCCGAGGACGTCACGCGGATGCAGCGGGAGACCACTGCGCAGATCGTGCGGATGGCGGAGCTTCGCGCGGCAGGAACGCCCGTCGAGGCCCCCGCGGTGCAGGAGGAGATCGAGCGGCTCCACGCCTCCGTCAGCCGCATGTGGACCCCGAACGCCGCCGCCTTCACGAACCTCGGCCGGATGTACGTCGACGACGAGCGGTTCCGGGCCACCTACGACCGGGTCGCGCCCGGCACGGCGGAGTACTTCCGCGACGCGATGGCGGTCTATGCCGCCGCTCGGCTCACCTGAGGGGGCCGGTCCCAGC